>NZ_JAWJYQ010000022.1:0-181915 GCF_032971465.1 Pseudomonas sp. LSJ-87
TGCCGTGAGGCGGCTGCGCCAGCAAGCAGACGAAGCTACCTGATATTAACAAACGAAGCGGTAAAGTCTACTGGTTGATGATTTTTAAATGACGTCCTTGAGCTCGCTCTTTCTGAGCTTTTTCAGTTTATGCGTGGTCACATTCTTGGTTCGTTGTGATGGTGTCTGTAGCGGCAGAGTATCGGAGCATTCTTTTGGGGTTTGTTGTGGTTAGACTTTGATAAGTTCTCGCGCAAAAAAACTCATAAATATAGTCGTCGCGGCGCCCCATAAAGATGTTCGTGGTCAGGCAGGATTGTGGTAAGCAATGCCTTTTGATTATTAAGGCGCGCTGTGCCATGTCGCCTGTGTCAGGCGCCATTGTTTTGTTCTTGCTGCGATTGAGAATTAGTGGAGGGTTTCTTCTTGGTTTCATCTGATGAGCCAAAAAGAGCTTTCGCAGTTAGGCGTAAACGCTGAGTCACATCAACGGTACTAAAGCCACCTATTACTGTGATTCCCAGCCACCAGAATGAGTCGCTACCTTCCTGCACCTCAATGGAAGCCATCAATCGAGATTTCAACAATACCACAAGTAGAAAACCAAGTATTGCGCCGATGATCGGGCGGGTCGCATACAGGGGCCACCAGTGAATTAGGTCGAGTTGCTTGGTATAGCAAGCGTGACCAATGAAGTCGACGAGAGAGCGTAATATGGCGCCGAGTACTCCACCCATAAAACCAAGCAGCAGCAGCAGCTGAAGTTGGCCCACTTGGGCAGAGGCCGATTGATATGCAAGTCCATCAATAGCTAAATAGAAGCCTCTGATGGCTTTGTTTACTTCTGAGGTGCTCATAGGAGGCTTTCCTGAGTCTGTGCTTTCCGACTCGAACTCAAGCAAAGCCCTTAATTTCAACTGCTGCTGCGCATCAAGCGGTCCACGGTGGGTGAGTACTTGGCGCTCTGGGTCGTAATTAAAGTTGACAGGGCTATCTTTGATGTGAACGCCTGTAGGCATCTCCCACGTCACAGTGCTTTCCGCAAAATTAGCTTGGTTGTACTCTTTAATTGTTGAATATGCCCACCAAATAACAAGCGCAGCAATAACGAAATGCACCGTGACCAGGATTAGCTTCTGAAGGTTCGTTGCCAAGTTTGGTTGGTCTGGCTGTGGCGGGTTTGGGTTTGTGGCGGTCACTACTTCCTCCTTGCTTAAAGATCAGCACTTTTCGGCCAGCCGCAGTAAGGCCGGTACGAGTCCAGGTAATATCTGAATCAGCGGGTCGCGAGTATGCCCGGTTGGCAGAGGTTGATGTGCATAGCAAGCCAGCCTTAGCGACCTCAATAGAGTGTACCAATCAATGAGGTTTTTCTCTCTGTCTGATAGCAAATTCGGCCACAGTCTAAGCAGTTCAGAGAAGAATTGGGCATTTCCATGTGCGGCTGCGGCGTAACCTAAGGTTGCCAATGGGTCACCGCTTAAACAGCTCTCAAAGTCAATCAGGCCGGTAATGCGGCCATCGTCACCAACCAAAATATTCCCGAAGTTTATGTCGCCCCATACAAGTCGACTCAATGTGTGAGGTGGCGTCAACGTCGTACAGCTTAAGATTTGTTCGGTCTTGGTGATAAGCGACTCCTCAAGTAATTTATGGGTCTTAATGGCCTTAACTCCTTGATTCATTGACCTTTCAACAAAAGACTGCCATGAAGGGTCTTTGCCAGCTTTGCTGGTAATCAGCTCGCCTGCTCCTTTAAGCCTTACCTCTTGAATTCTCAATAGATGTATGCCGAGGTCCTCTGCCGCTACTCTGCAGCGCGCAGCGTCAAATGTTCTCAGTTTACATGCCAGTGTCTCACCTCGTATTCGGCGGTACACAACATAGTTCAATGGGGCAGGTGGGCCCGTTCGCGAGTCACCAATTGGTATGGGTACGGAGAGTCCTGCGCGAGTGCAGCTATCCAAGAGGTCGGGTTCCTGATGTACCACGCTGCGTCGACTTTCTGGATAGAATCGCACCATTACATCATCGCCACCTTCTGTTTGTACGTGAAACTTAAATGTCATTACCCCCTGCTTCAATTGTACGGAGCTAATTGCGCGCGACTTAAGTATGTTTTCGACAATGTTTTTTGCCGCATAATCAAGGGCGAAATTTTCCACCCCGCGCTTCACTCTACGCATGAATTTCTTCCAGAAAACTCAGGTCAGCTTTAAAAAAATTCGCCTCAAACTGTTCGCGCTGCATTGCGTAGTGACGGTGCTCCAGAATCCACTTTAGCGTAAGCGGCTCAACATTTAGCCTTAATGAGCCAGAGTAATGAACTATACGAAACCAAAGAATAACATTTCGGCAGAGGCTCTCAGAGGGAATGTATGGCCCGTCAGGATAGTCGAATCGTACCATCTTCATTACTCTTCGAACTGCATCCCGCGCACCATTTTGAGGGTCAAATATTTTCCCCGTACGCAAGTCGAAAGCAATTGCATTGGCCGTAAAGTCAAACTGATTAAGTACGTCGACTATGTCTTCGCAGTGCCACAAGCCAGGCTTGAACTCTGATATGGGGATTATATCTGCATACTGGTCGTCACATCCTGCCGGATACCAGCGTGGTGAACCGTAAGGAGTAGCCTGCAAGTGCCCGGCGTCCTTTAAAAGATTGAGGGCTTCATTTACGGACTGCCCATGAAGGAAAAAATCGAAATCCTTTGGGCGGATTGTTCTGCTCATTACAGCGTCTCGAACCACTCCCCCCGCTATGTAGACCTGTAAACCTTCATAGGACCGAATTGCCTCCGCCAGTACAGAATAGCCGTCCCACGTAGCGAGGCTACTTTTTATATCGGAGAAAGCTTTATCGAAAACCATTCAGTTTCATGTCTTCAGAGATCAAGGGGATCCCAAGTATACAGAGTGAAGAGCAGTCAGCAGAGCATTGTCTTGGTCCGGCCTTCACGAGACCGAACTCGCTATCGTGGGATTCAACCAAACCCCATGGAGTCGTGATTTGACCTGTGTGCGAGGCCCTACGATGAGCGCCACGCCACTGCCCTTAGCCCAACCCAAGGCCATGAAGCCTCGGACCTTTCGAAAAGCAGGACCTGCTAATGGGTGGTCTGATCCGGATCCTGGCTTAGACCGATTAGGAATCCCGCCCGTTAATCCAATCGTTTCGCAACAGTAGCCATCCTTCCTTAGACCGCGTAGCGAAATGTGGGGTAATTGTAGGACCAGGGCACCAAGGCAGACGACTCTCGCCAAGTGTAACCAATGGTGTAACCTTTATGTCACCAGAACCGCTTGAGGTGCCCTATGAAGCCCGCTACGCTTGGCCTCCCGCCTACCCCCCACCAGTTCTGGGCCAACCCTGAAAACTTCGGCAAGTACTGGTGGTGATGATGAGTGTCTCGGTCTGCCCTTGTGGCAGTGGCAACCTGCTCGACGCCTGCTGCGGGCATTACCATGCCGGCACCCCGGCACCGGATGCCCAGGCGCTGATGCGCTCACGCTACAGCGCTTACGTGCTGGGCCTGGTCGACTATCTGGTGGCCACCACCCTGCCTGCCCAGCAAGCCGGCCTGGACCGTGCCGCCATGGCCGCCTGGAGCGCCCAGAGCACCTGGCTGGGCCTGGAGGTGGAAAGCGCAGAGGTGCTGGGCGGCCAGCCGGAGCACGGTTTTGTCACCTTCACTGCACGCTGGCACGACCAGGAGGGTGACCATCAGCACCGCGAGCGCTCGGCATTCGTCCAGCATGCCGGGCGCTGGTACTTCATCGACCCCACGGTCGGGCTCAAGGCCGGGCGCAACGACCCCTGCCCCTGCGCCAGCGGCCAGAAGTTCAAGAAATGCTGCGCCAGTTACGTGGGTAGCTGAACATGATCGCCCGCACCCGCCCGCTGCTGCTCGCCACCTTGATGGCATGGCTGGCACTGCTGGCGGGCTGCGCCAGCTGGGGCAGTGACGACTGGCGCGAACCCGAGGTGCACCTGGTCGAGGTGGAGACGGTCAAGGCCAGGTTGCTGGAGCAGGAGTTCGTGCTGCATCTGCGAATCGACAACCCCAATGACAGCCGCCTGTTCATCCGCAACCTGTCGTATGCCATACGCCTCAATGACCTGTTGCTGGTGCAGGATGAAACCAGCGTGTGGCGCAGTGTCGGCGGGCATGCCCGGCGTACTTTCAAGATCACCGCGCGGACCAACCTGTGGCAGCACCTGAAACCACTGGCCAAGCTGCTGAAAAGCGAACAACCGCTGCACTACAGCCTGCAGGGCGAGCTGGCGACCGGGTTGCTCATCCATCGGGACCTGCACTTGTCGCGCAGTGGTGAGATAATCCCCGGTGATTACAAACCGGAGTAACCCTGCAATGTCCCAGCAACCCCACGTTCATGGCCCTGACTGCAACCACGATCATGATCACCACCACGATCATGGCCATGTACACGGCCCGCACTGCAACCACGGTCACCAGGAGCCGGTACGCAACGCCCTGAAGGACGTTGGCCGTAACGACCCGTGCCCGTGCGGTAGCCAGAAAAAGTTCAAGAAGTGCCACGGCGCCTGACCTGAACAGCACTTGCGCGTCCCTGCCGCGGGCCGCGCAGTGGGTAGCCGGGGCCTAGCTGGCCCTGGCAGGCCCTGAAACCTTGCGCTGCAGCAACCCTGCGGTGGCCATGAGCAGCACGATGCACAGGGCCATGCAGATGGCATTGGTGCCATCCCAACCGACCGTGCCCAGCAACAGCGACGGGCTGAATGCGCCAATGGTCGCAAACACCGCGATGGCCAGATCGTTCTTCCCCTGCATCTGCATCGCTGCCGGGCTGTTTTGCAGCGTCTGCGCCAACAGCGCCCCACCGCCCACGTAGGTCAGGTTCCAACCCAGGCCCAGGGCTATCAGTGACAAGGTCATCATCGCGTAGCTGTGCGACCACATGTTCATGGCCGTGCAACCGATCAGCAAGCCCAGGCCGAGACAGATGGTGGCCCTGATGCCGAGCTTGTGGATGATGGCGCCGGTGAAGAACGACGGCGCAAACATGGCAATCACATGCCATTGAATCGCCAGGCGAACGTCGGAAAAGTCCTCATGCATGTGTTTCATGTGCATGGACGCCTGGATCATCAGCAAATTCATGATTCCGTAGCCCAGCGCGGCCACTGCCATGGCCACGGCAACCACCGGGCTCAGCGGCTCGGCGGTGGTGCCAGCCGGT
The DNA here is from genome assembly GCF_032971465.1 of Pseudomonas sp. LSJ-87. Lineage (NCBI taxonomy): Bacteria > Pseudomonadati > Pseudomonadota > Gammaproteobacteria > Pseudomonadales > Pseudomonadaceae > Pseudomonas > Pseudomonas sp. LSJ-87. The sequence goes on from NZ_JAWJYQ010000022.1 coordinate 5,206, forward strand.
TTCGCTGCACGGTCGTTACTGGCGGTGCCGGTATCGCCGGGCAGGCAGGCCGCTGTCAGCAACGACATCACCGCCAGGCCGACAAAAGCGGCGTAGCACAGCGAAAACAGCGGATACGCACCAACGTCCCTCAGCCACTCGGTGAGCGCCGGCCCGACCACGGCGGCGATCACCCCACCGGCCACGACCAGGGAAAGCGCCTTGGGCTTCAGGTTCTGGGCCAGATTGTCGGTGGCCGCGAAGCGGTTGAAGTTGGCAAACGCAATGTAGATGCCCAATGCCGAATGGCTGATCACCAGCATCGGGAAGTGCTGGTACTGCACCGCCAGGTAACCACTGATGCCAGACACCGCCAAAGGGATCGAGCCCAGCATGAAGGCGCGCTTGCGGCCAATACGGCTCATCAGCCTGGAGACTGGATAGGTGGCCAGCATCAGGCAGAGGAACTGGAAACCATAGGGCACGGTGGACCACGTGGCGGCAGGCGCCAGCGCCGCCCCGACAATGGCCGCCATGGTCACGGACATGACCGCAGTCGTCAGGTTGATCGATTGCGCGGTGAAATACAGGTACGTGCGCCGCGGAAGTGTGCTCGACATAGCATGTGCTCACGATTGGTGGACGGGTCGATTCGGCATTGGAAAAGCTGCCGACAGGTGCATGGTCGCATCTGCCGCGCCCTGAAATTCGAACAGTCGACGCGCTTTCCGGTTAACTGTTAGGCTGTTTTTTCTAACAGCTGCTGGACCCGCCATGCGCCCGCACAGCCTTCATGACCAGTTGAAACAGCGCCTCGAAGCCGGCGAATGGCTGCCCGGCCAGCGCATGCCGTCCATCCGCAAGCTGACGGCGGCGGTTGGCTGCAGCTACCACGATGTCGTCTCCAGCTATGCCCGGCTGGTCAGCGAAGGTGTGTTGACCGCCATTCCTGGCCGCGGCTACTTCGTCGCCAGCCACACACGGCAAACCAGCGCGGTGGATGCGCCCGCAGGCATGGCCGGCGACCCACTGTTCAAGCTGCTGCAGGGGGGCCAGCACTACATCAAACTGGGCAGCGGCTGGCTGCCACCCGCCTGGCGTGACACCGAGCTGCTGGCCAAGGCGATTCGGCGCACGGCGCGGCTGGAGCAGAGTTCGCTGGCGGAATATGGCGACATCCAGGGCTACCTGCCCATGCGCAAACAGCTGTGCGTGCACCTGAAACGCCTGACCCGTGTCGATGCCCGGCCAAGCCAGTTGCTGACTACACTGGGCGCCACACAAGCGCTGGACCTGGTGGCGCGGTTGTTGATCAAGCCAGGCGATCACGTGTTCGTCGACGAGCCCGGCAACGGCAACCTGATCAAACTGATCCAGTTGGCCGGCGGCCACGTGGTCGGGGTGCGCCGAACCCAGGACGGACCAAGCGTGGAAGACATGAAGGAGCACCTGGCCAGGCACAAGGTCAAGGCGTTCTTCTGCAACAGCACCTTCCACAACCCGACCGGCGGCAACATCAGCCCGCACAATGCCTTCAGCGTCCTGCGCCTGGCGGTGGAACACGACTTCTTCGTGGTCGAGGACGATGTCTACGGCGACTTCAGCCCGGGTGTGCGCCAGACCTTTGCCGAACTGGACAACCTTGAGCGGGTCATCTACATCGGCAGCTTCTCGAAATGCCTGTCCGCTTCATTGCGCGTGGGCTACATCGCCTGCTCGGCAGAGCTGATAGAGCCGCTGACGCGCCTGAAGCTGCTGACCTGCGTGGCGGTGCCGGCGTTTTGCGAACGCTTCGTCAACACCATCTTGTCCGACGGCACCTATGCCCGGCACATGCAAGACCTGCAGCAGCGCCTGATCCGGCAGCAGGCGCAGACCCAGCAGTTGTTGCGGGCGCGTGGCTGGCAGTTCGACATAACGCCCCAAGGCGGCATGTTCCTGTGGGTCTACCACCCCGAACTGGCCGACCTGCAGCCTTTCATGCGTCGCCTGGAACAGCACAAGGTGCTATTGATGCCAGGCTCGGCCTTCGCCGTCAGCCGTGACTATCAACGCCTTGCTCGCATCAATTGCACGCACTTTTCCGACGCCGTGGCCGAACATTTCAAGGTTTGAGTCGGCACTGGCAAATAAACCGCCCAGGGACCTTGCACGGCGCCTGCGCGCTCACTACCTTAGCGCCTTTCGAAACCCGCCACGCCTTGCAGGAGCCCTTGTCATGGCCGCCTCCGCCTTTCCTCCATTCCGCCCGCGGTTCGCAACCGCTGCCACGCTGCTCGGCATGCTCGGGCTGGCCGGCTGCCAGACGGGCGGCTACCAGGGCAGCGTGCCACCGACCAGCGGCGTGCAGCCGCTCAAGGGCCTGGCGCAGAACGTCTCGGTACGGCGCAACGCAATGGGCGCACCACTGATCGAAAGCAGCAGCTTCCATGACGCCCTGTTCAGCCTGGGCTATGTGCATGCCGGCGACCGCATCGAGCAGATGGTCGCCATGCGCCTGCTGGCCCAGGGCCGCCTGGCAGAACTGGCCGGCAGCGACGCGCTGGACATCGACCGCCTGATGCGCGCGGCCAACCTCAAGCAGAGCGCCGCCCAGCAGTACGCCGACGCGTCGCCACGGCTCAAGCGCTTCTTCGAAGTGTATGCACGCGGGGTCAACGCCTACCTGTTCCGCTACCGCGACAAGCTGCCCGCCGGCCTGGCCAGCAGTGGCTACCGACCCGAATACTGGAAGCCCGAAGACTCGGCGCTGATCTTCAGCCTGTATGCGTTCAGCCAGTCGGTGAACCTGCAGGAAGAACTGAGCGCCCTGACCCTGGCGCAGAAAGCCGGCAGCGACAAGCTGGCCTGGCTGCTGCCCGGTGCCCCGGACGAGCCGTTGGCCGAAGCCGAAGTGGACAAGCTCAAAGGCCTGAACCTGGACAGCCAGTTGCCGGGGCTGCCGGCCCTGGCAGCTGCCAGCCAGAAACTGGCCGACCTCGACCTTCTGGGCAGCCCGGGCTCGGCCAACCTGGCCCTGGCGCCGCAGCGCAGCCGCAGCGGCAAGAGCCTGCTGGCCAGCGACAGCCGAACCGCCTGGGCCCTGAGCCCGGTACAGATCCACACCGGCAAGTACCAGGTCGCCGGCCTGTCGTTGCCCGGCCTGCCGATCGTGCTGGCCGGCTACAACGGCAAGCTGGCCTGGAGCAGCAGCGCGGTCATGGCCGACAACCAGGACCTGTACCTGGAGCAACTGCGCCACCAGGGCAGCCAGCTGAGCTACCTGGCCGACGGCAAATGGCTGCCGGCCCGTGCCCGTAGCGAAACCTTCTTCGTCCGCGGCCAGCGCCCGCTGCGCGAGGTGATGTACGACACCCGCCACGGCACCCTGATGGCCCAGCCAGGCAATGCCAGCCTGGGCCTGGCGCTGAACCTGCCACAGTTCAAGGGCGACCGCAGCCTGGATGCGCTGTTCGACCTGACCCGTGCCAAGAGCGTGGAGCGTGCCTTCGACAGCACCCGTGAAGTGACCGCCGCCGCCCTCAACTTCGTCTTCGCCGAACCCGAGCACATCGGCTGGCAAGTCAGTGGCCGCTACCCCAACCGCCGCGAAGGCCAGGGCCTGCTGCCCTCGCCGGGCTGGGACGGGCGCTACGACTGGGACGGCTATGCCGACCCGATGCTGCACCCTTACGACCAGGACCCGCCCGCCGGCTGGATCGGCCACGCCAACCAGCGCAGCCTGCCGCGTGGCTATGGCATGCAGCTGTCCAGCACCTGGTACTACCCCGAGCGCGCCGAGCGCCTGGCCCAGCTGGCCGGCAATGGCCGCCACGACAGCCGCAGCCTGATGGCCCTGCAGAACGACCAGACCACACTGCTGGCCGACAAGCTCAAGCAGATGTTCGACGCCCCGGGCATGGCCCAGCCGCTCAAGCAGGCGATCGACGCCCTGCCCGCCGCACAGCGCGACAAGGCCAGCGACGCGCTGGTCCGGCTCAAGGCCTTCGATGGCCGCCTGAGCCCGGTATCGGCCGATGCCGCACTGTACGAACTGTTCCTCCAGGAAGTCGCCCGGCAAACCTTCCTCGACGACCTGGGCCCGGAATCCGGCCCGGCCTGGCAGGCTTTCGTCAGCAATGCGCGGTTGTCGTTCTCGGCGCAGGCCGACCACCTGCTGGGCCGCGACGACAGCCCGTTCTGGGATGACCGCAGCACGCCGCAGAAAGAAGACAAGCCGGCCATTCTCGCCCGCAGCCTGGCTGGCGCGGTGGATGCCGGCACCGCGCAACTGGGCGCCGACCGCCGCGCCTGGCAGTGGGGCAAGCTGCACCAATACCGCTGGCCTGCACCGGCCTACCATGGCCTGGGCGACGCCCTCGGCCGCTCGCCGCTGGCTGCCGGTGGCGACTTCACCACCCTGGCCCTGACGCCATACGCCTGGGGCAGCGACTTCGACACCCGCCTGCCGGCCTCGGCGCGGATGATCGTCGACTTCGGCCAGGCCGAGCCGTTGCAGGTGCTGACCAGCAGCGGGCAATCCGGCAACCCGGCCAGCACGCATTACAGCGATGGGCTGGATGCCTGGTTCAAAAGGCGCTTCATGAGCCTGCCACTGCAGCAGCAGAACTTCGGGCGGGCGTATGGCAACCAGCGTTTGACCCTGGTGCCCGGCAAGTAAACCTCTCAATCAAGCCGCCACCTGTGGCGGCTTGGACTATGCACTAAACAGCTACGACTGAAAGCTCGATCCGCTGTCCCAACACGTGCAGCGCATGCTCGACCTGCTCGATCTTGGAACGGTGCAGCAGATCGACCAGACGATCGACCTGGGGACGATTCACTCCAAGTCGGCGCGCCATCTCGGTCTTGCTGATTTTTTGTGCAACCATCGTATTCCACAACGCTGCCTTCGCGGCGGTCAGGGCTGGCAGACGTACGACGGGTTGACCTTCGGTTGGTGTTGCAGGCAGCGGAATAGCTATTTTTTGATCCACATAGAACGAAAGTGCGGACTCCAAGGCATCCACGGCATCGAACAGAGCTTCCTCCGAAGTGTCACCTGCGCAGGCCATCTCAGGCACATCGGGACAACTCACCCAGACACTGCCGTCTTCCAGATGAACGACTACCGGATATTCGAATACCATCACGTGCTCCCCTAAACCGTTCATGATTTCAACCCTAGGTCCTTCAGGATCTTCCGTCTCAGGCCTTCGCTTATTTCCTTCGCCCCGTGATCTGGGAAAATCGTCTGGCGATTACCTAGATAGACCTTGAAATGACTACCCTTGGCAGCGACAAACGTAGCGCCTTGGCCGCGCAGCCATCGGCGAAATTCACTGTATTTCATATCAGCCTTTGTCGAACCAATGTGCATCATGCGCCGACAGACCGCAACATTTTTGTTGCACCCCTTCGACCTGAGGACACAGTTAACCGCAAAAGGCGGTTCGGCATTTCTGAATGGCAAGTAGTCCATTTCGCTTGTTAAAACGTTCGAACTCTCATGACATTCCCGCGCTCCTAACAAGAACGTCGGCCACCAGCGCCCATACCATGGACCTCGTCATCGCCCGCCCCGAAGGCCTGTATTGTCCGCCCGGTGATTTCTACATCGACCCCTGGCGGCCAGTGGAGCGTGCCGTCATCACCCACGGCCACGGCGACCATGCCCGCGTCGGCAACCGCCATTACCTCACCGCCGCCCCAGGCGCCGGCATCCTGCGCAGCCGCCTGGGCCAGGACATCAACCTGCAAACCCTGCCGTACGGCGAACGTCTGCTGCACCATGGCGTAACCCTGAGCCTGCACCCGGCCGGGCATGTACTGGGCTCGGCGCAAGTGCGCCTGGAGTACCAGGGCGAGGTCTGGGTCGCCTCCGGCGACTACAAAGTGGAACCCGACGGCACCTGCACGCCGTTCGAACCGGTGCGCTGCCACACGTTCATCACCGAATCGACCTTCGGCCTGCCCATCTACCGTTGGCCCAGCCAGGGCGAGATCTTCACCGGCATCAATACCTGGTGGCGCGCCAATAGCGAACAGGGCAAAGCCAGCGTGCTGTTCTGCTATGCCTTCGGCAAGGCCCAGCGAATCCTCCACGGGCTGGACGCCAACATTGGTCCTGTCCTCGTGCATGGCGCTGTCGAACCACTCAACCGGGTGTACCGGGACGCTGGCGTCTACCTTCCGCAAACCCGCTATGTCGGCGATATCCCACGCAACGACCCGCTGCTGCGCCAGGCACTGGTCCTGGCACCGCCTTCGGCGGGTGGCAGCAGCTGGATGCGCCGTTTCGGCGACTACAGCGATGCCTTTGCCAGTGGCTGGATGCTGTTGCGCGGCACCCGCCGCCGGCGCGGGGTAGACCGAGGTTTCGTGCTCTCGGACCATGCCGATTGGCCGGGGTTGCTCTGGGCCATCGGCCAGACTGGCGCAGAACGCGTGATGGTCACCCATGGCTCGGTCAATGTGCTGGTGCGCTACCTCATCGAACAAGGCCTCGATGCCCGCGCCTTCGTGACCGAGTACGGCGAGGAAGATGACGTGGTAGCCGCGGAGCCAGACGCATGAAGGCATTCGCCGAGCTGTACCTGAGGCTGGATGCGACTACCTCCAGCACTGCAAAGCTCACGGCGCTACGCGACTACTTCAGCACCGCCCCGGCTGTGGATGCCGCCTGGGCGGTGTACTTCCTGGCAGGTGGCCGCCCTCGCCAACTGGTGCCTACACGCGTGCTGCGGGAGCTGGCCGGCAGGTTGGCGGGGCTGCCTGACTGGCTGTTCGAGGAATGCTACCAGGCCGTTGGCGACCTGGCCGAAACCGTTTCCCTGCTGGTACCGGAAAGCTACCACCCTGGCGACGACGGCCTCGCCCGCTGGGTCGAAGCCCATCTGTTGCCATTGCGTGGCCTGCCGGTCGAGGAGATCCAGCAACGCCTGCCGCCTCTTTGGGCCCAGTTGGACCGCCCCAGCCTGATGCTCTGCCTGAAACTCATCACTGGCAGCTTTCGCGTGGGGGTATCGAAGCTGTTGGTCACTCGCGCCCTCGCGCAACTGGCCGGGCTGGATGCCAAACGCGTGGCCCAGCGCCTGGTTGGCTACACCGACATCAGCCACCGCCCGACGGCAGCCAGCTATCAACGGCTGATAGCCCCGGAATCAGACGATGAACACAGCCAGCGTGGCGGCCAGCCCTACCCGTTTTTTCTGGCCCACCCCCTGCAGGTACCAACCGAACAGCTCGATGCACTGCTCGGGCCGCCAAGCGAATGGCAGATCGAATGGAAATGGGACGGCATTCGCGCCCAGGTGGTCAAGCGCGAAGGCCAGCTGTGGGTCTGGTCGCGCGGTGAGGAACTGGTCACCGAACGCTTCCCCGAATTGCGCAGCCTGGCGCAGACGCTACCCGACGGTGTCGTGCTCGATGGCGAGATCCTGGTGTGGAAACCCGGCGGCTCAGCGGCTGAACTGGCTGTACAACCCTTTGCCATGTTGCAGCAGCGCCTGGGTCGCAAGAACTTGGGCAAGAAGCTGCTGAGCGACGCGCCGGTCGTGCTGCAGGCCTACGACCTGCTGGAATGGCAAGGCGAGGATTGGCGCAGCCGGCCGCAGCATGCACGCCGCCAACAGCTGGAACACGTGCTTGAGCAGCACCCATTGGCCCCGGTGTTGCTCTCGCCTCTACTCGAAGGCCGGGACTGGGCCGACCTTGCCTGCCAGCGCGAACAGTCCCGCAGCCTGGGGGTGGAAGGGCTGATGCTGAAACAGCGCGAGGCCTTGTATGGCGTGGGGCGCACCAAGGACATGGGCACCTGGTGGAAGTGGAAGATCGACCCATTCAGCGTCGATGCCGTGCTGATCTATGCCCAGCGCGGCCACGGCCGGCGGGCCAGCTTGTACAGCGACTACACCTTCGCCGTGTGGGACGCGCCAGCCGGTACGCCGGGTCGGGCACTGGTCCCCTTTGCCAAGGCCTATTCAGGGCTCAGTGACGAAGAGATGCGCAAGGTCGACGCCATCATCCGCAAGACCACGGTTGAAACCTTCGGGCCGGTGCGCAGCGTGACGCCGACGCTGGTGTTCGAGCTTGGCTTCGAGGGCATAGCGCTGTCCAGGAGGCACAAGAGCGGCATTGCCGTGCGCTTTCCGCGGATGCTGCGCTGGCGGCTGGACAAGCCAGTGGAAGAAGCGGATGACCTGGCTACATTGCAGGCGCTGCTGGCCTGAAACAATTTCTGGACCGTGCTGGCTTCTTCGCGGGTAAACCCGCTCCCACAGGTCATGCACAAAAGCTGAGTTTTGTGCGATCCCTGTGGGAGCGGGTTTACCCGCGAAGAGGCCAGCGCGGTGGCCAGGAGGGCACCGATACAGGCGCAAGGCCAAAAACTGTGCTTCTATCTGTGTGCCGCCCCGTGTCGCAGACCGTTTTCGCCACGCACCCAGGACCACCATGCACCATTCAACTCACGACCTGCTCTCGCCCGTTCCGGGCATTACCCGCCAGTTGCACAGCTTCCACTTCGGACCTCGCAGTGGCGGCAAAGTCTATATTCAGGCCTCGCTGCATGCTGACGAGCTGCCCGGCATGCTGGTGGCCTGGCACCTCAAGCGCCGCCTGGGTGAACTGGAACAGCAAGGCCGCCTGCAGCGCGAGATCATCCTGGTGCCGGTGGCCAACCCGGTCGGCCTGGAACAGGTGCTGCTGGACGCGCCACTGGGGCGTTTCGAACTGCAAAGTGGCGAGAACTTCAACCGTAACTTCGTCGACCTTTCCGACAGCATCGGCGACCAGATCGAAGAACACCTGACCGAAGACCCGGCACACAACCTCGCACTGATCCGCGAATACCTGCGCCGGGGGCTGGACGCACACCCGGCGCGCACACCGCTGCAGGCCCAACGCCTGATACTGCAGCGCCTGGCCTGCGATGCCGACATGGTGCTGGATCTGCACTGCGACTTCGAGGCGGTCGAGCACCTGTACACCACGCCAGACGCCTGGCCGCAGATCGAACCGCTGGCCCGCTACCTGGGTGCCCAAGCCAGCCTGCTTGCCACCGACTCTGGCGGGCAGTCGTTCGATGAATGCTTCAGCCTGGTCTGGTGGCAGCTGCAACAACGCTTCGGCAAACGTTTCCCGATTCCGCTGGGCTGCTGCTCGGTCACCGTCGAGTTGCGCGGCCAGGCCGATGTCAGCCATGACCTGGCCAGCAAGGACTGTCAGGCGATCCTCGACTTCCTTACCCATGCGGGGGTCATCGAAGGCGCAAGCCCGGCCCTGCCCGCCTTGCGCTGCTCGGCCACGCCGCTGGCCGCAGTAGAACCGGTGATAACGCCACTGGGCGGGCTGCTGGTGTACCACGCCCGGCCAGGCCAGCACCTGGAGGCGGGCCAGTTGATCGCTGAAGTCATCGACCCGCTCAGCGACCGGGTGACGGCCATCCGCAACAGCCAGCCCGGCCTGCTGTATGCACGTAACGTACGGCGCATGGCTACCGCAGGCATGGTCATCGCCCACGTCGCAGGCGAGCAGGTGTGCCGCAGCGGCTATCTGCTGGCAAACTGATTCGGTAAAACCATTGCGCCTGGCTGGTTGTCTGTAGAAACACAGCCACCGAAGGACCCTATGCCCCATGCCCGCCGCCACCGACCTCGCCAAGGCCTGGTTCGCCAAGCGTGGCTGGAAGCCTTTCGCTTTCCAGCGCCGTGTCTGGGCCGCCGTGGAACGGGGCGAATCCGGCTTGCTGCATGCCAGTACCGGTGCCGGCAAGACCTACGCGGTATGGCTCGCCGCGCTGCGGGCCTTCAAGGCCGAAGCCCAGGGGCGTCATGCTGCACCCTTGCAGGTGGTGTGGGTTACCCCCATGCGTGCCTTGGCCGCCGACACCGCCCGCGCGTTGCAGATGCCGCTGGACGACCTGGGTTTGCCCTGGAGCGTGGGCGTTCGCAGCGGCGACACCGGCAGCGCCGAACGTGCCCGGCAAGCACGGCGCCTGCCCAGCGTACTGGTCACTACCCCTGAAAGCCTTACGCTGCTGTTGACCCGGGCACAAGCCCGCGAAGACTTCGCCACGCTGCGCCTGGTAGTGGTGGACGAATGGCACGAACTGCTGGGCAACAAGCGCGGGGTACAACTGCAACTGGCGCTGGCCCACCTGCGCCACTGGCACCCGAGCCTGCCGACATGGGGCCTGTCCGCCACCCTCGGCAATCTTCAACATGCGCTGGACGTATTGCTGCCACAAGGCGGCTTGCTGGTACAAGGCCGACAAGACAAGCCGCTGCAGGTCGATACCCTGCTGCCAACGGCTATCGAGCGCTTCCCCTGGGCCGGGCACATGGGTTTAAAGATGCTCGACCAGGTCAGCCGGGAGATCGATGCCAGCACCAGTTGCCTGGTATTCACCAACACGCGGGCGCAGGCCGAACTCTGGTACCAGGCCCTGCTCGAAGCACGCCCCGACTGGGCCGGCCTGATTGCCTTGCACCATGCCTCGCTGGCCCGCGATACCCGTGACTGGGTCGAGCGCAGCCTCAAGCAAGGCAGCCTGAAGGCAGTGGTCTGCACCTCCAGCCTGGACCTGGGGGTGGACTTCCTGCCCGTGGAGCGAGTACTGCAGATCGGTTCCGCCAAGGGCATTGCCCGCCTCGTGCAACGGGCCGGGCGCTCCGGCCACGCGCCGGGGCGGCGCTCCCGGGTTACTCTGGTGCCCACCCACAGCCTGGAACTGGTGGAAGCAGCCGCCGCCAGGCAGGCCTTGGCAGCCGGGCACATCGAGGCCCGTCATTCGCCGCGCTTGTGCATCGACGTGCTGGTGCAACACTTGGTCAGCATGGCCCTGGGCAGTGGCTTTCACCCGGAGCAGTTACTGGCCGAAGTGCGCAGCACCTGGGCCTTTCGCGAGTTGCGCGACAGCCAGTGGCAATGGGCGCTGGACTTCGTCTGCCATGGCGGCAGTTCACTCAGCGCCTACCCGGACTACCAGCGCGTCGAGCGCCAGGCCGACGGTGCTTACCGGGTTGCCAGCGAACGCCTGGCACGTCGCCACCGCATGAGTATCGGTACTATCGTCAGCGACGCCAGCCTGCAGCTCAAGTACTGGAGCAAGGGCGGCGGAGGCAAGGCGCTGGGCAGCGTCGAAGAGGCGTTCATTGCCCGTTTGCGCCCTGGCGATACCTTGGTGTTCGCCGGGCGAGTGCTGGAACTGGTGCGCGTGGAAAACATGACCGCCTACGTACGCCGCAGCACCGCGCGCAAGGCAGCGGTCGCTCGCTGGAATGGTGGCCGCATGCCGCTTTCCAGCGAACTGGCCGACGCACTGGTCGAGCAGCTTGGCGCAGCATCCCAAGGGTGCTTCCGAGGCCCGGAGATGCGTGCAGTGCGCCCTCTGCTGACCTTGCAGGCGCTATGGTCGGCGCTGCCCACCTCCGGCACGCTGCTGGCCGAGACCTTCAAGTCGCGCCAAGGTTGGCACCTGTTCCTGTACCCGTTCGCCGGACGCATGGCCAACCTTGGCCTGGCCAACCTGATTGCCTGGCGAGTGAGCCGCGTGCAGCCGCTTTCGGTTTCGATTGCCGTCAATGACTACGGGTTCGAACTGCTCAGCCCGGGCAACGTGGACTGGGCAACGCATCTGCCACAGGCGCTGGGTACCGAACACCTGCTGGAGGATGTGCTGGCCAGCCTCAATGCTGGAGAAATGGCATTGCGCCGTTTTCGCGAGATCGCGCAGATTGCCGGGCTGGTGTTTGGCGGGTATCCGGCGGCGCAGAAAAGCCTGAGGCAGATCCAGGCCTCCAGCGGGTTGTTCTATGAGGTATTTCGCAAGCACGACGCCGGCAACTTGCTGCTGGCCCAGGCTCGGGACGAAGTGCTGAATGAGGAACTGGAGATCGACCGGCTGCACCGGCAATTGCTGAAAATGGGGCAGTTACGGCTGGAGCTGCGAAAGCTTGAGCGGCCCGGGCCTTTGGCATTTGCCTTGTTGGTGGAAGGCATGCGCGAAACGTTGAGCACCGAGAAACTGGCGGACCGGATTGCCAGGATGGTCGCGGAACTGAACAGTGCGGCGGACGCTACGGAATGACCAGCTTTCTATCCATCGAACACCATGGCCAGGTGCTCTGGCTGCTTTCGGACAAGGCCATCTACTGGCCAGCCCGTCGTGCCCTGCTGGTGGCCGACGTGCACATCGGCAAGGCAGCAAGCTATCGCGCCCTGCACCAACCGGTGCCACGCGGCACCACCGAAGCGACACTCGAGCGTCTGGATGCATTGCTGGCCGCGCATGATTGCGAGCAACTGATCGTTCTTGGCGATTTCCTGCATGCCCGAACAGCGCGGGCGCCATCAACGCTCACCAGGCTGCAGACATGGAGGGAACGGCACAAGGCCCTGAAAATCGTGCTGATACGCGGCAATCATGATCGCAACGCCGGTGATCCACCCGTGTCGCTCGAAATAGAAGTCATGAACGAACCCTGGCTGCTGGAACCCTTCGCGCTCCAGCACGAACCCGAACCGCACCCCAGCCACCCGGTACTGGCAGGCCATGTACATCCGGTATTTGTACTGCGTGGCAAGGCTCGGCAACGCCTGCGACTGCCCTGCTTCCTGATCGATGGCCAGGTCAGCCTGTTGCCGGCGTTCGGTGAATTCACCGGGGGTTGGGAAATCGCGCCCACGAGCGCCAGCCGCGTGTACCTGGCAGGGGCAGACCGTGTCTGGGCGCTCTAGCCGAGTGCACTCAGGCTACAGGCGCCGGAGGAGGCTCATCAGGCAAGGTTGGCTCGCCCGGTTCCATGGGTGGTGTTTCACCGGGCTCCGGCGGTTGCGGGGTATCCGGGTCAGGTTGGTGGGGCACGCCGCCCGCCTGCATGGGCAGCGGGTGTGCCAGCAGTGACCATGGCAGCAACCCGACGTGGTTGGGCTGCAGACCTGCCAGCTTGGCACTGATTGCGGGGTGGAGTTTCATTGGCTGCTCCTGACAAGGCCGCTGCGCATCATGCGCACCGGCGTTATCCAGTTGGAGTGCCAAAGGCGCGGGGAATTCCCCGCGCTCGTCGGCTCAGGTACGCGGCAGGGTGACGCCGCGTTGGCCCTGGTACTTGCCGCCACGGTCCTTGTACGACACTTCGCACTCTTCGTCGGACTGCAGGAACAGCATCTGGGCCACACCTTCGTTGGCGTAGATCTTCGCCGGCAGCGTGGTGGTGTTGGAGAACTCCAGTGTCACATGGCCTTCCCACTCGGGCTCGAGCGGGGTGACGTTGACGATGATGCCGCAACGGGCGTAGGTGCTCTTGCCCAGGCAGATGGTCAGCACATCACGCGGAATGCGGAAATACTCGACGGTGCGCGCCAGGGCGAAGGAGTTCGGCGGGATGATGCATACGTCGCTCTTGATGTCGACGAAACTGCCGGCATCGAAGTTCTTCGGGTCGACGGTGGCCGAATTGATGTTGGTAAACACCTTGAATTCGTCGGCGCAGCGCACGTCGTAGCCGTAGCTGGAGACGCCGAAGGAGATCACCCGGCTGTCCTGTTCGCCGCGCACCTGGCGCTCGACGAACGGTTCGATCATGCCGTGTTCCTGCGCCATGCGGCGAATCCACTTGTCCGATTTGATGCTCATGGCGGGGTGTCCTGAAGAGTTGCGAGGTGAAAATTCGAGACGCGCATCTTACCGGTCCCGGCGCCCAGGTTAAAGTTCCATGCCTCATCCCGCGCCGGGCGGGGGCTGCAGCCGCCGTCGATCCGAATTTGCGTAAAGCGCCTTCTGACCATTGGCAGGTTGCGGAAAGTGGGGTAAGGTGGCGCCACTGTGCTGCACGTGACACCGAGAATCTCTAGTTTGATGCACGATCCTGATCGGCCCATCGCTGAATTTTCTGCTCTCTTTGCGCTCAGTCCCGGCCAGGGTTTTTCCTGACCGTTATCAAATTGTCCAAGGAGACAGAAAAATGTCCAACCGTCAATCCGGTGTTGTTAAGTGGTTCAACGATGAGAAAGGCTACGGCTTCATCACCCCTCAGTCGGGCGACGACCTGTTCGTGCACTTCAAAGCCATCCAAGCTGACGGCTTCAAAACCCTGAAAGAAGGCCAGGCTGTTACTTTCGTCGCTACCCGCGGCCAGAAAGGCATGCAGGCTGAAGAAGTTCAGATCGCCTAAGTCGATCGAAGCTTCCTAGCTTTCAAAAAACCCGCCTTCCGGCGGGTTTTTTATGCCTGGCCGAAAGACCGAGCCGGCCTCTTCGCGGGTAAACCCGCTCCCACAGGGACAGCGCGGTACTTGAAGGCTGCGCTGTACCTGTGGGAGCGGGTTTACCCGCGAAGCAGGCGACTCGGTCTGCCAGTCAATCTTCGCTGATGGTAATGCTAGGCATCGCCGGCGCAGCAGCTTCCTGCAGCACGATCCGCGCGCCCACCTGGCGGGCCAGTTCCTGATAAACCATGGCAATCTGGCTTTCCGGCTCGGCGATCGCCGTCGGCTTGCCACTATCGGCCTGCTCGCGGATCAGCATCGACAGCGGCAACGACGCCAGCAGGTCGACGCCATACTGGCTCGCCAGCTTCTCGCCACCGCCTTCGCCGAACAGGTGCTCGGCATGGCCGCAGTTCGAGCAGATGTGCACGGCCATGTTCTCCACCACGCCCAGCACCGGGATGTTGACCTTGCGGAACATCTCCACGCCCTTCTTGGCATCCAGCAAGGCCAGGTCCTGTGGGGTGGTGACGATCACCGAACCGGCCACCGGTACCTTCTGCGCCAGGGTCAGCTGGATGTCACCGGTGCCCGGCGGCATGTCGATCACCAGGTAATCCAGGTCGTCCCAGGCGGTCTGGGTCACCAGCTGCAGCAGCGCGCCGGAAACCATCGGGCCACGCCATACCATCGGCGTGTTGTCGTCAGTCAGGAACGCCATGGACATGACTTCCACGCCATGGGCCTTGATCGGCACGAACCACTTCTGCTCGCGAATCTGCGGGCGGGTGCCTTCGGCGATGCCGAACATCACGCCCTGGCTGGGGCCATAGATATCGGCATCGAGAATACCCACCCGCGCACCCTCGCGGGCCAGCGCCAGGGCCAGGTTGGCCGCGGTGGTCGACTTGCCCACACCGCCCTTGCCCGAGGCCACGGCGATGATGTTCTTGACATTGGCCATTGCCGGCACCTGGGCCTGGGCCTTGTGCGCGGCCACCACGCAGTCGATCGACACCTGGGCACCGCTGACGCCCTCGAGGTTGCCGATGGCGGCCTGCAACACCTGGGCCCAGCCGTTCTTGAACAGCCCTGCGGCATAACCCAGCTGCAACTGCACGCTGACCTGCCCGCCCTGGATATCGATGGCGCGCACGCAGCCGGCGCTGACCGGGTCCTGGTTCAGGTAGGGGTCGGTGTACTGGCGAAGCACGCCTTCGACGGCGGCACGGGTGACGGCACTCATGGAGACTCCCAATGGCAAACTGAATGTAAAACAGACGCCTATCCTAACCCGTCAATCGTCAGCAGATGCGCATGCGGGGTGAAATATCTTCGCCAGCCCTTTATAGTGGCCGATCAACCTCATTTTTACCCCGTCGCCAGATAAGTAGCCGAGCCACCATGTCCGAGCCACGTCAGATTCTCGTCACCAGCGCCTTGCCCTATGCCAACGGATCGATCCACCTTGGCCATATGCTCGAGTACATCCAGACAGACATGTGGGTCCGCTTCCAGAAGCTGCGCGGCAACCAGTGTATCTACGTCTGCGCCGACGACGCCCACGGTTCGGCCATCATGCTGCGCGCCGAGAAGGAAGGCATCACCCCGGAACAGCTGATCGCCAACGTCCAGGCCGAACACAGCAGCGATTTCGCCGACTTCCTGGTGGATTTCGACAATTTCCACTCCACCCACAGCGAAGAAAACCGCGAGCTGTCGAGCCTGATCTACGCGCGCCTGCGTGACGCCGGGCACATCGCCACCCGTTCGGTGACCCAGTACTTCGACCCGGAAAAGGGCATGTTCCTCGCCGACCGCTTCATCAAGGGCACCTGCCCCAAGTGCGCGGCCGAAGACCAGTACGGCGACAACTGCGAAAAATGCGGCGCCACCTACGCGCCCACCGAGCTGAAGAACCCCAAGTCGGCGATCTCCGGCGCCACCCCGGTACTGCGTGATTCCCAGCACTTCTTCTTCAAGCTGCCGGACTTCCAGGCCATGCTGCAGCAGTGGACCCGTAGCGGCACGCTGCAGGACGCGGTAGCCAACAAGCTGGCCGAATGGCTGGACTCGGGCCTGCAGGAATGGGACATCTCCCGCGACGCGCCGTACTTCGGCTTCGAGATCCCGGGCGAGCCAGGCAAGTACTTCTACGTGTGGCTGGACGCACCGATCGGCTACATGGCCAGCTTCAAGAACCTCTGCGCACGCCGCCCGGAGCTGGACTTCGACGCGTTCTGGAACGAGGGCTCCAAGACCGAGCTGTACCACTTCATCGGCAAGGACATCGTCAACTTCCACGCCCTGTTCTGGCCAGCCATGCTCGAAGGCGCCGGCTTCCGCAAGCCGAGCGCGGTCAACGTGCACGGCTACCTGACCGTGAACGGCGCCAAGATGTCCAAGTCGCGCGGCACCTTCATCAAGGCCCGCACCTACCTCGACCACCTGCAGCCGGAATACCTGCGTTACTACTACGCGGCCAAGCTGGGCCGTGGCGTCGATGACCTGGACTTGAACCTGGAAGACTTCGTGCAGAAGGTCAACTCCGACCTGGTCGGCAAGGTGGTCAACATCGCCAGCCGCTGCGCCGGTTTCATCCACAAGGGCAACGAAGGCGTGATGGTGGCTGGCGATGCCGCACCGGAGCTGACCGAAGCCTTCCTGGCGGCCGCCCCGTCGATCGCCGACGCCTATGAAGGCCGCGACTTCGGCCGTGCCATGCGCGAAATCATGGCGCTGGCCGACCGCGCCAACGCCTGGATCGCCGACAAGGCCCCATGGTCGCTGGCCAAACAGGAAGGCAAGCAGGATGAAGTGCAGGCCATCTGCGCCCAGGGCATCAACCTGTTCCGCCAACTGGTGATCTTCCTCAAGCCGGTGCTGCCGGTACTGGCCGCCGACGCCGAGGCCTTCCTCAACGTGGCACCGCTGACCTGGAACGACCACCTGTCGCGCCTGGAAAACCACCAGCTGAACCCGTTCAAGGCGCTGATGAGCCGTATCGAACCGGCCAAGGTCGAAGCCATGGTCGCCGCCAGCAAGGAAGACCTGCTGGCCGCCGAAGCCAAGGCCCCGGCCGGCAACGGCGAGCTGGCCAAGGACCCGCTGTCGGCGGAAATCGAGTTCGACACCTTCGCTGCCGTCGACCTGCGCGTTGCACTGATCGTCAAGGCCGAAGCCGTGCCGGGTGCCGACAAGCTGCTGCAACTGACCCTGGACATCGGTGACGAGCGCCGCAACGTGTTCTCCGGCATCAAGTCGGCCTACCCCGACCCGTCCCAGCTGGAAGGCCGCCTGACCATGATGGTGGCCAACCTCAAGCCACGCAAGATGCGCTTTGGCGTGTCCGAAGGCATGGTCATGGCGGCCGGGCCTGGCGGTGAAGAGATCTACCTGCTGAGCCCGGACAGCGGTGCCAAGCCGGGCCAGCGCATCAAGTAACGAAACCTGCTGAACCTTGTGGGAGCGGGCGTGCCCGCGAAACTGACTACGCGGTGCATGGCACCGGCGTTGCTGGTGTTCGCGGGCTCGCCCGCTCCCACAATGACTCCGGCCCCTTGATGCCAAACCCGGACAATCGCCCCGATTCCCGGCTATCGTCAACTCATGAGCGACTACATCCTGGTCCTGATCAGCGCTGCGCTGGTCAATCACCTGTGCCTGCAAAAACAGCCACTCGCAAGGCTGCACCTCCATGTGCACGGCCTCGCCTGCGCACTGTGCATTGCCTTGGGCGTGATCGGCGCACAACTACTGGTGCGCGGGGTGCTTGCCCCGCTGCAGGCCCAGGACCTTGCCCTGTTCCTGTTGCTGCCCTGGCTGGCCGTGCTTGCCTGGGGCGTGCCATGGCTGCTGACAAGGTGGCGCCCGAGCTGGCCGGTGACGCAACTGCCCGCGCTGCTGTTGAGCAACGCGGTAGTACTGGGGCTGGCCCTGCAACAGGCAAGCGACGACAGCACATGGCTCGCTATCTTGCTGCAAGGCCTGCTGGCCGGCGGCGGCTTCTGGCTGGCGTTGGTGCTGTTCGCCGACCTGCGCCAGCGCAGCGCTCATGCCGACGTCCCGGGGGCAATGCGCGGCCTGCCCATCGAACTGCTTGGGGCCGGGGTAATGGCCATGGCGTTTTCCGGCTTCAACGGGCTGTTCGCCCAATGACCGCCAAGCCCGACCCGCGGCTACGCACCAGCATGGGCCTGGTGTTGCTGGCCTGCGTACCTGGCCTGCTGGCGCTGTTCTGGCTGCATGGCTGGAGTTTGCTACTGAACCTGTTGCTGTGCGCCAGCGCCGCGCTGCTGTGCGAGGCGCTGTTGCTTACCTTGCGAGCACAACCGCTGCGCACGGCGCTGAACGACGGCAGCGCGCTGGTGACCGCCGTGCTGCTGGCCGCCGCCCTGCCCACCCTGGCGCCCTGGTGGTTGCCTGTGGTCGCAGCCAGTGTTGCCATCGGCATCGGCAAGCAGGCCTTTGGCGGGGTCGGGCGCAACCTGTTCAACCCGGCCATGGTCGGCTACGCCTTCGTGCTGCTGAGCTTCCCGTTGCAGATGAACCATTGGCCAGGGCCGGCACCAGGCCTGCTCGACAGCCTGCAGCTGGTGTTCGCCGGCGGCGAGCAGATCGATGCCTGGGCCCGGCCGACACTGCTCGACGGCCTGCGCCACAACCGCAGCCTGACCATCGATGAACTGTTCGCCAGCCACCCGGGCTTTGGCAGCATCGGAGGGCGGGGCAGCGAATGGGTCAACCTGGCGTTCCTGCTGGGCGGACTGTTTTTGCTGCAACGCAAGGTGATCAGCTGGCATGCGCCGGTTGGCCTGCTGGCAGGGTTGTTCCTGTTCAGCCTGCTGGGCTGGAATGGGTCGGGTTCGGACTCCAACGGCTCCCCCCTGCTGCACCTGTTCTCCGGCTCGACCATGATGGCGGCGTTCTTCATTGCCACCGAACCGGTGTCCGGCCCCCGGCAGGAGTGGGCGAAGCTGGGGTTTGGCCTGGGGGCGGGCCTGCTGATCTACCTGATCCGCACCTGGGGCAGCTACCCGGACGGTACGGCGTTCGCCATCCTGCTGATGAACCTCATGGCGCCGAGCCTCGAACGCCTGGCTTTGCAGCGCCAGCAGGTTGCACGATGAAACGCCTGGTACGTGATGTGGGCCTGCTGCTACTGACCGGGGTACTGGCACTGTCGGCCACCCTGGCCTGGCGACACTGGACCAGCGCGGCCATCGCCGACGCCGAGAAGCAACTGAATAGCCGTCAGCGGCTGGCAGTGCTGCCAGAAGGCAGTTACGACAACCAGCCCCTGGACAGCCCGCTGCCCAGGCCCGCCGCACAGCGGCCAAACAGCCGTATCCTGGCAGCTTACCGGGCGACGCTGGCGGGCAAGCCGGCCGCCATCATCCTGGTCACCCAGGCCCAGGGCTATGCCGGGCCGATCGTGCTGAGCGTGGCCATCACCGCGGACGGCCGGCTGATCGGCAGCCAGGTAGTCGAGCAACAGGAAAGCCCCGGGCTGGGTGCACGCCTGGGTGATCCGCAGCTGAACTGGCTTGGGCAATTTGCCAACCGCCAGTTGGGCGATCGCTGGGCGCTGAAGCGCGACCAGGGCGACTTTGACCAGTTGGCTGGCGCAACCGTGACCTCACGGGCGGTGATCGGCGCGCTGCAGGAAGCGCTGAGCTACTTCGATGAGCAGCGCAGCGTATTGCTGGAGGGCGGCTCTCATGAATAGGTTCTACCTGCTCGGCGCAAGCCTGGTGCCCCTGTTGGGCGCCACCCGAACACTGAGCGAAGGCGCCACCATCGGCGTGTGTGCGGTGCTGATGAGCAGCCTTCACCAGCTGTTGCTGGCCCCCCTGCGCCAGCGGCTTGCCACCTGGACCTATGTGCTGGCCAGCCTGCTGCTGTTGGCGGCCCTGGCCAGTTGCCTGCAACTGGCACTGCGTGCCTGGCTGCTGCCAGTGGCACTTGCCCTCGGCCACTATCCCGCACTGCTGTGCCTGCAATGCCTGGCCACTGACCACCTGCTGCCCGATCAAGGGCGCTGGCGCCTGCTCGCCGGCCACCTTTGTGCGCTGCTTGCCACATGCCTGCTGCTCGGCGCCAGCCGCCAATGGTTGGCCGACGGCACCGGCCTGCACCTGGCCAGCCTGGCCCCGGGCGCCTTGCTACTGCTCGGACTGCTGTTGGCCTTGTACAATCGCCTGCGTCCGGGCCCCGCCCAACCACGTCGTCAAGGAAAGCTCTGATTTCATGAATGCCGCCAAACGCCTGGAGATCTTTCGCAGGCTGCACGAAGACAACCCCGACCCGAAGACCGAACTGGCCTACACCACCCCGTTCGAACTGCTGGTCGCCGTGACACTGTCTGCGCAGTCCACCGATGTCGGCGTCAACAAGGCCACCGCACGCCTGTTCCCGGTCGCCAACACCCCCGAGGCCATCTATGCGCTGGGCGTCGAAGGCCTGAGCGAGTACATCAAGACCATTGGCTTGTACAACAGCAAGGCCAAGAACGTCATCGAAGCCTGCCGACTGCTGATCGAACGCCATGGCAGCCAGGTACCGCAAACCCGCGAAGCCCTGGAGGCGCTGCCCGGCGTGGGCCGCAAGACCGCCAACGTGGTGCTCAACACGGCGTTCCGCCAGCCAACCATGGCGGTGGATACCCATATCTTCCGGGTCAGCAACCGCACGGGTATTGCACCAGGCAAGACGGTGCTGGAAGTGGAGAAAAAGCTGATCAAGTTCGTGCCAAAGGATTACCTGCTCGACGCCCACCACTGGCTGATCCTGCACGGGCGCTATGTGTGCCAGGCACGCAAGCCGCGCTGCGGCAGTTGCCGGATCGAAGACTTGTGCGAGTACAAGCACAAGACCTCCGACGATTGAGTCGATAGCTGGAAACCACCTGCAGCGATTGAAAAAATCTTTTTTACCAGCGTCTGCTTTCTGGTTATAAGGACGGCCAATGGCCCCTTGGCTTGGAGCGACTCATGAGTAGCGATAAAGACGACCTGTCGATCGAAGATGATTTTGTTGCCGCGGATGACGAAGCGGAACCCCAGGTGGAAACCGCAAAGACCAACCTGAGCAAGCGCCGCACCATCGACAATATGCTGGAAGAAAGGCGCCTGCAGAAGCAGCTGGCCGACTTCGACTACGATCTGTAACCCTGGCAAAGCCTCCTGGCTGGAGGCTTTACGGCCTTGGCGGTCAGTTCAACCCTTGCCGCTGCGCCAGCTCGATCAGATCGACCAGCGAGCGCGCATTGAGCTTGAGCAACAGGCGCGACTTATAGGTACTGACCGTCTTGTTGCTGAGAAACATGCTGTCGGCAATCTCCTTGTTGGAACGCCCTCGCGCCAGCTGTTGCAACACGGTCATCTCGCGCGCCGAGAGGCGGTTGACCATATCCGTCTCGCTTCCGCCCCTGCCACGTGACACATGCAAGGCCTGGTTGGGGAAGTAGCTGTAGCCCGACAGTACGGCCTTGATGGCGCTCAGCAGCTCGGTGAGTTCCTGCTGCTTGCACACATACCCCGCCGCCCCCGCCTGCATGCAGCGCATCGAGAAGTTGCCGGGGGCCTGCGATGTGAGCACCAGCACCTTGCTGCCCGGGCTGAAAGTTGTCATGCGACCGATCACCTCCAGGCCATCCAGCTTGGGGATACCGATATCGAGCACCACGATATCCGGCAGATGTTGCCGTGTGAGTTGCAGCGCAGCCACCCCGTTGTCGGTTTCCGCCACGACGTCATACCCATGCCGCTCCATCAGCATGCGTACGGCCAGGCGTATGACCGGATGATCATCCACGATAAGCACTTTATTCATGCGATATCCATTCATTGCTTTTGCTTTGGCCCGCCAAGATAACCTACAGAACGCTTACTGGCGCGGTGATTTACCGGCGAAATATATGAACAGATAGAACCTACAACACTTACAGAAATTTCCTACACTCAACTGATGCACTTGTAACAATCAAATTCCCTGTTACCGAGTGAACGGTATCACCGGCCGGTAAAAGTGCACCAGTTGGAAACCGGCCGACACCTCAGGAAATATTCAGCTCAAATGCACTGAACAAACACCGTCATCAGGATTTCAAGCGATTATTCTCACCCGGGAAACAATCCAGTCTTTAGTTGAGCATCGCCGTAAGGTAAAGATGTGCAAAATCGCTGGAGACGACCCATATGCACCAAGTACAGCCTGTCGCCCCGCTGACGATCATTGCCATCTTCGCAGGGATTATCGAAGCCTCCGCCCTTGCCACATTGCCGTTTCTCAGCGAATCCAGCCAAAAGCTCTATACCTGGTTCCTGGTGGGCTTCCCATTCTTCCTGACGGCACTGTTCTTCCTCACGCTCAACTTCAATTACAAGTCGTTCTACGACCCTTCATCAAACAGGACGGCAAATGACAACACGTCGACACAGAGCGATGTGGCCAAACATGCAACGCCCGGTAATACCAGCGAAGCGCTGCAGGGCGAGCCTGTCACATTCATGTTTTCCGGCCCCGATGCCTATCGCATGATGGAGCAGCAATTGCTGTCCGCCCTTGCCCAACCGCCGCAGCAAGCGCGCACGTGGCGCTTTTGCAACCTGGATAGACGCCAGTGCGCACAACTATCGATCAGCGCGCTTGATGGACAGCAGGCGAACGACGGCCATTGATATCACAGACAAAAAAAACCCCGGCCTGGGCCGGGGTTCTTGTTTCACATGCCAGCGATCAGAGCAGCGAGCGGCCCTTGTTGGCAGCAATGCGCATACGCAGGGCGTTGAGCTTGATGAAGCCCGCTGCGTCCGCCTGGTTGTAGGCGCCGCCATCTTCCTCGAAGGTAGCGATGTTGGCATCGAACAGCGAGTCGTCCGACTTGCGGCCGACAACGGTGACGTTGCCCTTGTACAGCTTCAGGCGTACCACGCCGTTCACGTTGACCTGCGAAGCGTCGATCATCTGCTGCAGCATCAGACGCTCCGGGCTCCACCAGTAGCCGGTGTAGATCAGGCTGGCGTACTTCGGCATCAGCTCATCCTTCAGGTGAGCGACTTCGCGGTCCAGGGTGATCGACTCGATGGCACGGTGGGCCTTGAGCATGATGGTGCCGCCTGGGGTCTCGTAGCAGCCACGCGACTTCATGCCGACGTAACGGTTCTCGACGATGTCCAGACGGCCGATGCCATTGGCACCACCGATACGGTTCAGGTCGGCCAGGACGGTGGCCGGGGTCTTCTCGACACCGTCGATGGCAACGATGTCACCGTTGCGGTAGGTCAGCTCGATGTAGGTAGCCTGGTCCGGGGCGTTCTCGGGCGAGACGCTCCAGCGCCACATGTCTTCTTCGTGCTCGGTCCAGGTATCTTCCAGGACACCGCCTTCGTAGGAGATGTGCAGCAGGTTGGCGTCCATCGAGTACGGCGACTTCTTCTTGCCGTGGCGCTCGATCGGGATGCCGTGCTTCTCGGCGTAGTCCATCAGCTTCTCGCGGGACAGCAGGTCCCACTCACGCCATGGGGCGATTACCTTGACGCCTGGCTTCAAGGCGTAGGCACCCAGTTCGAAACGCACCTGGTCGTTGCCTTTGCCGGTGGCGCCGTGGGAAATGGCGTCGGCGCCGGTTTCGTTGGCGATTTCGATCAGGCGCTTGGCGATCAGCGGACGGGCGATGGAAGTACCCAGCAGGTACTCGCCCTCGTAGACGGTGTTGGCGCGGAACATCGGGAACACGAAATCACGCACGAATTCTTCGCGCAGGTCGTCGATGTAGATCTCTTTAACGCCCATTGCCTGGGCCTTGGCACGAGCCGGCTCGACCTCTTCGCCCTGACCCAGGTCAGCGGTGAAGGTCACCACTTCGCAGTTGTAGGTATCCTGCAGCCACTTGAGAATCACCGAAGTATCAAGGCCGCCGGAATACGCCAGTACGACCTTTTTTACGTCCGCCATGCCATCACTCCACGGGGTTGTACGGAAAGGGATCGATTCTAACGACGTTACGGATAAATTTACAGTGGGGCGACAGCTTCTGACGACAAAGCGACAGGAAGTTTCGGAAGGGCGACGGGAGAATAGTATCAGGGCCCCAAGGTGAATGCCTTGACCTGTACAGCGCCTATGAGATCGAGCGCCGCCCGCGCGGCGCATCGCCGGCAAGCCGGCTCCCACATCTGTTTCGGGCCAGTTACTCCTGCCTCCTGCGCACTCGCACCCTGGGGTGCATGGCTGGAGATTGCAGAAGAGCAGCAGCGCTACCTTCGATATCGTGTCGTACAAACAAGGGGTCGCGCGCGCCAGGCACAGAAGAGACTGGCCCGAAACAGATGTGGGAGCCGGCTTGCCGGCGATGCGCCGCGCGGGCGGCGCTCGGTCTCACAGGCGCCAAAAATGTTGTGGCGGACACCTGTAGGCCCTGATGCAATCCCCTGCCATGTACCCGGCAACCAACCCGATCTCAGGGCGCCTTCGCCCCCGGCGCGGCAGCAGCCGGACTGGCTGGCGCTGGCGTCGGAGCAGCAGGCGCCGCCTGCTCAACCGGCTTCTCCACCGGTTTTTCAACCACCGCCACCCGATCCAGTTCAATATTCACCCGACGATTACGCGCCCGGTTGGCAGCATTGGTGTTCTTCGCCAATGGGTAACGCTCGCCGTGGAAACGCACGGTAATCTGCTCTTCCGGAACGCCATGGGCCTTGAGGTAGTCGGCCACCGCCAGTGCCCGGCGGCGCGACATGTCGCGATTGGTCAGGCGGTTGCCACTGTTGTCGGAGTGGCCGTTGAGCTCGACATGGTTCACCGTCGGGTCAGCCTTCATGTAGTCGAGGATCACGTCCAGCCGCGCCTTGGCCGCACCATCCAGCTCGAAGCCGCCCCCGGGGAAGCCCACCTGGGTCTGGCGCACCTGGTCGTAATTCATCGGCAGCAGCTTGCCGGCACAGGCCTGATAGTCGCTGTAGGCCTTGGCGAAGCTGACCGGTAGCACACGCACTTCCATCGGCCTGCCCGCCTCGCCGGCGTAATTGCGTACCACCGTGCTGCGCCCATCGAGCAGGCCGTTGATCAGGCGGCTGGCCTGGCCCTGGGACGAACTGAACAGCACCCCGGTGCGAGCCATGCGCACGCTGCCCAGGTTGATGTCGCTGCGCCCGGGTTGCCACGGCGCAGCGGCTGCCAGCAAGGTGGCCGTGCCCGCACCCAGTACATTGCTGTCCGAACGCAGCTGGAACACCGGCTGCTCGCCCGCGCGGCGCACGAACTCGCCGCTGCCGAAGCCGTCGATCGGCTGGATCAGCCGGCACTCGAACTGGTCACCCTCGACCTTCCAGGCGATGTTCTCCATGCGCGTCTGGAAGGTCAGCGCGCCGGCCGGCAGGCTGGCGAACAGGGTCAACAGGGCTAGGTAACGCTGGCGCACGGGCGGCTCCACAAATTCTGACGGCTTACCTGCAGGCTATCGGACGCCTGCCGGAAAACTTGATAGCCGTGCTCCACCCAGGGTTTTCCGGTAGCATTGGGGCTTGAGTTCGACCCGCCTGGAATCCCCAATGTCCGATCGCCTGACCCTCCTGCGTCCCGACGACTGGCACATCCATCTGCGCGATGGTGCCGTCCTGCCCCACACCGTTGGCGACGTGGCGCGTACTTTCGCCCGTGCCATCATCATGCCCAACCTGGTTCCGCCGGTACGCAATGCCGTCGAGGCCGGCGCCTACCGTGAGCGCATCCTGGCCGCCCGCCCGGCTGGCAGCCGCTTCGAGCCGCTGATGGTGCTGTACCTCACCGACCGCACCAGCCCCGAGGACATCCGCGCGGCCAAGGCCAGCGGTTTCGTGTACGCCGCCAAGCTGTACCCTGCCGGCGCCACCACCAACTCCGACTCGGGCGTGACCAGCATCGACAACATCTTCCCGGCCATCGAGGCGCTGGCGGAAGTTGGCATGCCGCTACTGGTGCATGGCGAAGTGACCCGCAGCGAGATCGACGTGTTCGACCGCGAGAAGCGCTTCATCGACGAGCACATGCGCCGTGTGGTCGAGCGCTTCCCGACGCTGAAGGTGGTGTTCGAGCACATCACCACCAGCGATGCCGCGCAGTTCGTCACCGAGGCCCCGGCCAACGTCGGCGCGACCATCACCGCGCAGCACCTGCTGTACAACCGCAACCACATGCTGGTTGGCGGCATTCGCCCGCACTTCTACTGCCTGCCGATCCTCAAGCGCAACACCCACCAGGTAGCGCTGCTGGACGCGGCCACCAGCGGCAACCCGAAGTTCTTCCTGGGTACCGACTCGGCCCCGCACGCCCGTCACGCCAAGGAAGCCGCCTGCGGTTGTGCCGGTTGCTACACCGCCTACGCGGCAATCGAGATGTACGCCGAAGCATTCGAGCAGCGTAACGCGCTGGACAAGCTGGAAGGCTTCGCCAGCCTGCACGGCCCGGCGTTCTACGGCCTGCCGGCGAACACCGACACCATTACCCTGGTCCGCGAAGAATGGACCGCCCCGGACAGCCTGCCGTTTGGCGAGCAGACCGTGGTCCCGCTGCGCGCCGGCGAAAAACTGCGCTGGCGCCTGCTGGAGGAAAACGCGTGAGCGAAGACCTCTACGAAGACGACCTGGACACCCAAGGCAGCAGCGGCTCGCGCCACCCGATGGCCGAGCGCTTCCGCGGCTATCTGCCGGTAGTGGTAGATGTTGAAACCGGCGGCTTCAACAGCGCTACCGATGCCCTGCTGGAAATTGCCGCTGTCACCATCGGCATGGACGAAAAGGGCTTCCTGTTCCCCGAGCACACCTACTTCCACCGGGTGGAGCCATTCGAGGGCGCCAACATCGAGGCGGCCGCGCTGGAGTTCACCGGGATCAAGCTGGACCACCCGCTGCGCATGGCGGTCAGCGAGGAAAGTGCGCTGACCGACATCTTCCGCGGCGTACGCAAGGCGCTCAAGGCCAATGGCTGCAAGCGGGCGATCCTGGTCGGCCACAACAGCAGCTTCGACCTGGGCTTCCTCAATGCAGCGGTAACGCGCAATGACCTGAAGCGCAACCCGTTCCACCCGTTCTCCAGCTTCGACACCGCTACCCTGGCGGGCCTGGCTTATGGCCAGACCGTACTGGCGCGGGCCTGCCAGAGCGCAGACATCGACTTCGACGGGCGTGAGGCGCATTCGGCGCGTTATGACACCGAGAAGACGGCCGAGCTGTTCTGCGGCATCGTCAACCGCTGGAAAGAGATGGGCGGCTGGCGCGATTTCAACGATTGAGTTGAAAAAGCATTCGCGGGCATGCCCGCTCCCACAGGTACTGCAGTGGCCTCAGCCATTGTGGGATTTCTGTGGGAGCGGGCAAGCCCGCGAAGAGGCCGGCACAGGACGGCACAAAAAAACCGGCCACAAGGGCCGGTTTTTTCATGCGCTTGGCAATTACAGCTTGCCAGCGTTCTCGCTCAGGTAGGCAGCAACGCCTTCCGGCGAAGCGTTCATGCCTTTGTCGCCTTTTTTCCAGTTGGCAGGGCAGACTTCGCCGTGCTCTTCGTGGAATTGCAGGGCGTCGACCAGGCGCAGCAGCTCGTCCATGTTGCGGCCCAGTGGCAGGTCGTTGACGATCTGCGAACGGACAACACCGTTGGTGTCGATCAGGAAGGCACCACGGAAGGCCACGCCGCCTTCGGACTCGACGTCGTAGGCCTTGCAGATTTCGTGGGTCATGTCGGCAGCCAGGGTGTATTTGACCTGGCCGATACCGCCGTTGTTGACCGGGGTGTTACGCCAGGCGTTGTGGGTGAAGTGCGAGTCGATCGACACGCCGATCACTTCCACGTTGCGCGCCTGGAAGTCAGGGATGCGGTTGTCCAGGGCGATCAGCTCGGACGGGCAGACGAAGGTGAAGTCCAGCGGGTAGAAGAACACCAGGCCGTACTTGCCCTTGATGGCCGAAGCCAGGTTGAAGCTGTCGACGATCTCGCCATTGCCCAGCACGGCCGGAACGGTGAAATCGGGGGCTTTCTTACCAACGAGTACGCTCATTGTAATCTCCTGATGAGGGTGAAAAACCGTTTGCCGGGCCAGACGGGCTTGCCCGACATCCAACAAAGGCCGACCATCATACACGGCTTCTGGTGACAGGCCGACTCCAACGACGAAGCAACCGCCGGTCGCTCAAGCACGGCCCTTTCAGAAACTCCTTTGACAAGCATTCTCATTAACATTAAGCTCCACCCCATCGAGCCCACCAACGATGGTCAGCCTTTATGTATGTGTGTCTTTGTGTCGGCGTTACCGACGGACAGATCCGCGATGCGATCTATGAAGGATGCTGCAGCTACAAGGAAGTGCGAGCCGCGACCAATGTCGCCAGCCAGTGTGGCAAATGTGCCTGCGTGGCCAAGCAGGTGGTCCGCGAGACCCTGACCGAGCTCCAGGTCAGCCAGGCAGCCCTGCCCTACCCCGTGGAATTTACCGCGGCCTGAAAACCCAGAATTCGAAGAACCGGAGCTTGCGTCCGGTTTTTTATGCCCGCAATTCAATAAGTTAGCGCTCCAACGCGGTTCACAAACATTCTTATTTCCATTAATTTTCACTTATTATTCAAGAACTTAGGTTTGACACTCCTAAGTATCGGGCTCAAACTTCACTGTATTGGCACACTTCTACAGGGCAGGAACCCGACATGAAAGGCGACGTAAGCGTCATCCAGCATCTCAACAAGATCCTCGGAAACGAGCTGGTCGCGATCAACCAGTACTTCCTGCACGCACGCATGTACGAAGATTGGGGCCTGAACAAACTCGGCAAGCACGAGTACAAGGAATCCATCGACGAGATGAAGCACGCTGACAAACTGATCAAGCGTATTCTCTTCCTCGAAGGCATCCCCAACGTCCAGGACCTGGGCAAGCTGCTGATTGGCGAGCACACCAAGGAAATGCTCGAATGCGACCTGAAGATCGAACAGAAAGGCCTGGTCGACCTGAAAGCAGCCATCGCCCATTGCGAAACCGCTGGCGACTTCGGCTCGCGTGACATGCTCGAAGACATCCTCGAGTCCGAGGAAGAACACATCGACTGGCTGGAAACCCAACTGGGGCTGATCGACAAGATTGGTATCGAGAACTACCTGCAGTCGCAGATGGGCGAAGAATAAATATTCGCCCCATGAAAAAACCCGCGATGAGCGGGTTTTTTCATGCTTGCCGGAAATTCAGGCTTCGGAAGCCTTGGCCTTGGCAGCCGCTTCCTTGATCAGGGTCTGCAGCTCACCCTTTTCGAACATTTCCAGCATGATGTCGCTGCCGCCGACCAGCTCACCGGCTACCCACAGTTGCGGGAAGGTCGGCCAGTTGGCGTACTTTGGCAGGTTCGCACGGATTTCCGGGTTCTGCAGGATGTCGACGTAGGCGAACTTCTCGCCACAACCCATCACGGCCTGCGATGCACGCGCAGAGAAGCCACACTGCGGGGCATTCGGCGAGCCTTTCATGTAAAGCAGAATGGTGTTGTTGGCAATCTGCTCTTTGATCGTTTCGATGATATCCATGTAGCACCTCGGCTGAACTTTCCGACGCGGTCGTCGGCACGGTGACGCATTGTATCGGAAAGCCGAGCAGCATGCTCGGCCTTACCGTTCCTTACGCGGCCTCTACCTGCACGGGTACGCCATTGAGGGCGGCATTGCCGGAAACCTGATCACGCAGGCGCTCATCGGTGAGGTCGTTGGCGCTCACGCCAGGTTGCGCCTGGGCGGTCTGCATGTGCACGCCCCGACGAGAGTGACCGAAGCCATGGGGCAGGCTCACCACGCCCGGCATCATGTCCTCGCAGGCCTGCACCTCGACTTCAAGCTCCCCGGTACGCGAGCGGATACGAACCCGCTGGCCGTCCTGCAGCTGCCGCTGCTGCAGGTCCTGCGGGTGCATCAACAACTGATGTCGCGGTTTGCCTTTCACCAGCCGATGAAAATTGTGCATCCACGAATTGTTGCTGCGTACATGGCGACGGCCGATCAGCAGCAGTTCGCCCGGCGTCGGAGGGGCTTGTTGCGCCAACCGCCCCAGGTCGTCCAGCAGCACCTGGGGCGCCGCTTCGACAGCCTTGCTGGCAGTCGTCAGGCGCGCTGCGAGGTTGGCGCGCAATGGCCCCAGGTCGAGGCCATGCGGGTGCTCGTCCAGCGCTGCCAGCGACAACTGCCAGGGCGTCGCTTCACCATAGCGCCCCTTGCGCAGGGCCAGGTCGATCATCTGCGCTGGCGCCCAGGTCGGCTTCAACTCCAGCTCGGCGCGTTTGGCGAACGCTTGTGCCAGCCCGACGAAAATCTCCCAGTCATGCAATGCCCCTTCGGGCTTGGCCAGGACCGCCCGATTGAAGCGGGTCACGTTGCGCACGGCCAGCAAGTTGAACGTGGAGTCGTAATGGTCGTTTTCCAGCGCCGAGGTGGAGGGCAGGATCAGGTCGGCATGGCGGGTGGTTTCGTTGATGTACAGGTCGATGCTGAGCATGAACTCCAGCCCCTCCAGCGCCACATCCAGCTGGCGGCCGTTGGGCGTGGACAGCACGGGGTTGCCAGCCACCGTCACCAGCGCGCGCACCTGCCCTTCGCCGGGTGTCAGCATTTCCTCGGCCAAGGCCGCCACGGGCAGTTCGCCGCCGTACTCGGGCAAGCCCGACACCCTGCTCTGCCAAGCGTTGAAATGGCCACCCGAGGTGGTCGCCACCAGGTCGACGGCAGGCTCGGTGCACAACGCGCCGCCTTCACGGTCAAGGTTGCCGGTCACCAGGTTGATCAGTTGCACCAGCCAGTGGCAAAGGGTGCCGTAGGCCTGGGTCGAAACCCCCATGCGGCCGTAGCACACCGCCTTGTCGGCCGCGGCGAAGTCCCGTGCCAGCTGGCGGATGTCTGTCGCGGCAATGTCACAGTGCGCACTCATGGCCTCCGCGCTGAACGGCGCGATCGCTTCGCGCACCTGCTGCAGACCCGCGACCGGCAAGTGCGAGCCGCGCGCCAGGCCTTCAGCGAACAGGGTGTTGAGCAAGCCACACAACAAGGCCGCATCCCCTCCAGGGCGAATGAACAGGTGACTGTCGGCCATCGCCGCCGTTTCGCTGCGTCGCGGGTCCACCACCACCAGGCGCCCACCCCTTGCCTGCAGGGCTTTCAGGCGTTTTTCCACGTCCGGCACGGTCATGATGCTGCCGTTGGATGCCAGCGGGTTGCCGCCGAGAATCAGCATGAAACCGGTCTGGTCGATGTCCGGAATCGGCAGCAGCAGGCCATGGCCGTACATCAGGTGGCTGACCAGGTGCTGGGGCAACTGGTCCACCGAGGTGGCAGAGAAGCGGTTGCGGGTTTTCAGCAGGCCCAGAAAGTAGTTGCTGTGGGTCATCAGGCCGTAGTTGTGCACGCTCGGGTTGCCTTGGTACACCGCCACGGCATTGCGCCCATGGGCCTGCTGGATCGCCCACAGCCTGTCGGCGGCCAAGGCAAAGGCCTCGTCCCAGCCGATGGCATGCCAGTGCTCGCCCACCCGCTTGTGCGGCTGGCGCAGGCGGTCGGGGTCGTTCTGGATGTCCTGCAGGGCCACGGCCTTTGGGCAGACATGGCCGCGGCTGAACGGGTCCTGGGGATCGCCCTTGATCGAACTGATCAGCGCCCGCCCGTCGTCGTCATGGCTCACTTCGATGTTCAGCCCACAGATCGCTTCGCACAGGTGACAGGCACGGTGATGCAGGGTCTTGGTCATGGCCGCCTCTGCCTTGTTGTCATGGAGGATGTGTAGAGGGTTGTCGAACATCGACTATGCGCCCAGCCCCCGCCGCCGGCCAGCGCGCTTCGCGGCGTGAATCCACCGACATCAGGCACACGATTTGCGACAGCCATTTGCCAAATTGCCGGCAAGCCGTGTACAACCCTCTGTAGCAAATAAAAAACAGCACTGCCCGTCGGGTAAAGACACCCTTTGCAACACCCTTTGGTACTGGGCAGCTGTTTCCCCTCTTGGCTTCAGGCGACATTTACTTATAGTATTGCGCCTTTCCCTATTTCGTCCGCCCCCGTGCGGCTTACGCCGCAGGTCACTCCCGTTGTCAAAAAAAACCATACGGTCGACCTGCATACCGTTGCAGATAAGGTAGTCAATCATGAGCGCTAGGCACTTTCTCTCCCTGCTGGACTTCACCACCGACGAATTGCTCGGGGTGATCCGCCGCGGCATCGAGCTGAAGGACCTGCGCAAGCGAGGCGTGCTGTTCGAGCCGCTGAAGAACCGCGTGCTGGGCATGATCTTCGAGAAGTCCTCGACCCGTACCCGCGTGTCGTTCGAGGCCGGCATGATCCAGCTCGGCGGCCAGGCCATCTTCCTGTCCCCGCGCGACACCCAGCTGGGCCGTGGCGAGCCGATCGGCGACAGTGCCATCGTGCTGTCGAGCATGCTCGACGTGGTGATGATCCGTACCCACGCCCACAGCACCCTGACCGAATTCGCCGCCAACTCGCGTGTGCCGGTGATCAACGCGCTGTCCGACGAGTCGCACCCGTGCCAATTGCTGGCCGACATGCAGACCTTCCTCGAACATCGCGGCTCGATCCAGGGCAAGACCGTGGCCTGGATCGGCGATGGCTTCAACATGTGCAACTCGTACATCGAGGCAGCCAGGCAGTTCGACTTCCAGCTGCGCATCGCCTGCCCGGAAGGCTACGAGCCGGACCCACGCTTCATGGCCATTGGTGGTGACCACGTGCAGATCGTGCGTGACCCGAAGGAAGCCGTGCGCGGCGCCCATCTGGTGACCACGGATGTCTGGACTTCCATGGGCCAGGAGGAGGAAACTGCACGGCGCCTGGCGCATTTCGCGCCTTACCAGGTCACCCGCGAACTGCTCGACCTGGCGGCATCCGACGCCCTGTTCATGCACTGCCTGCCAGCCCACCGTGGTGAGGAAATCAGCCATGACCTGCTCGACGACCCACGTTCGGTCGCCTGGGACCAGGCTGAAAACCGCCTGCATGCACAGAAGGCCCTTCTCGAATTCCTTGTAGAACCGGCTTACCACCACGCATGAGTCAACCCCTACTGCTCAACCTGCGCAACCTCGCCTGCGGCTATGGCGACCAGCGCATCGTTCAGAACCTCAATCTGCACCTGAACGCAGGCGACATCGGTTGCCTGCTGGGTTCATCCGGTTGCGGCAAGACCACCACCCTGCGCGCCATCGCCGGTTTCGAACCCGTGCACGACGGCGAGATCCAGCTGGCTGGCGAGGTCATTTCCCGGGCTGGCTTCACCCTGGCCCCGGAAAAACGCCGCATCGGCATGGTGTTCCAGGATTACGCGCTGTTCCCGCACCTGACCGTGGCACAGAATATTGCCTTCGGCATCGCCAAGCACCCGCGCCAGGCCGAGGTCATCGAAGAGATGCTCGAGCTGGTCAAGCTGGGCGGCCTGGGCGGGCGCTACCCGCATGAACTGTCCGGCGGCCAACAGCAACGGGTCGCCCTGGCTCGTGCGCTGGCACCGGAGCCGCAACTGCTGCTGCTCGACGAGCCATTCTCCAACCTTGACGTGGAGCTGCGCCGGCGCCTGAGCCATGAGGTTCGCGACATTCTCAAGAGCCGCGGCACCAGCGCCATCCTGGTGACCCATGACCAGGAAGAGGCCTTTGCCGTCAGCGACCAGGTTGGCGTGTTCAAGGAAGGCCGCCTGGAGCAGTGGGACACGCCCTACAACCTTTACCACGAGCCGCAGACGCCGTTCGTGGCCAGCTTCATTGGCCAGGGGTATTTCATCCGTGGGCAGATGATCAGCCACGAAGCGGTCAATACCGAGCTGGGTGAACTGCGCGGCAACCGTGCCTACATCATGGCGCCGGGCAGCTCGGTGGATGTGCTGCTGCGCCCTGACGATATCGTCCACGCACCGGGCAGCGCGCTGCAGGCGAACATCGTCGGCAAGAGCTTCCTTGGGGCATCGACCCTGTACCGCCTGCAGTTGCCGACCGGCAGCCAGCTGGAGGCGATCTTCCCTAGCCATAACGACCATCAGGTCGGCGAGGATGTGGGGATTGCGGTCAAGGCCGATCACCTGGTGCTGTTCCCGGTTCCGGGCAGCGTGGCGGCGCAGTTGCCGCGGCAGGAGAACGGGGTGCGCCGGTACAGTTCGGCGACCTGATTCGAAATTTTAGGGCCGCTTTGCGGCCCTTTCGCCGGCAAGCCAGCTCCCACAGAATCACCACATGCCCTGTAGGAAACGCTGTACCTGTGGGAGCTGGCTTGCCGGCGATGGGCTGCAAAGCAGCCCCCAAGATTCTCAGCCTCTACCGATCCCGGCAAACTTGCCCTGGGTGTGTTCCGCCAGCACCACGGCCGCCAACTCCACCTCCAGCCCACGCCGCCCGGCGCTGACATGGATGGTTGCAAAGTTCTGCGCCGAGTCATCGATGAAGGTACGCAGGCGCTTCTTCTGCCCCAGCGGGCTGATCCCCCCCACCAGGTACCCCGTGGCCCGCTGCGCAACCGCCGGGTCGGCCATCTCGCACTTTTTCACCCCGGCAGCATGGGCCAGGGCCTTGAGGTCGAGCGTACCCACCACAGGCACCACCGCCACCAGCAATTCACCTTTCTCACTGCTCGCCAGCAAGGTCTTGAACACCTGCTGCGGGTCGAGACCGAGCTTTTCCGCCGCCTCCAGGCCGTATGACGCCGATTTGGGGTCATGTTCGTAACTGTGCACACGATGCTCGGCACGGTGTTTCTTCAACAGGTCTAGGGCGGGGGTCATGCAGGGGCTCCGGTCGGGGACAGCTCGGCGGCTACTTTAGGACAATTCCCACACCTCAGCCAGCGCACCGCAACTGCGCGCCTCTAGTACGCGGATCCGCACCTGAAACCAGCATCCAGATCGTGACCGGCCGTTCACTTTCGACCTTTGACATCAGCGTTTCTTGTCTATATTTTTTCGTTTCTGAATAAATGGTGCACTTTTAAGGTGCATTTCCTACATCTGCCTGGGATCAACGGGGATAGACTCCGGGCTTTGCTGTCGAGCGCCACGCGCCTCACAACAAAAAAAACGAGGTCATACATGACGACTGCTCTACGCCAACCCGCGCTGTCCAGCCAATGCCTGGCCGAGTTCCTCGGCACTGCCCTGCTCATCTTCTTCGGTACCGGCTGCGTCGCCGCGCTCAAGGTCGCGGGCGCCAGCTTCGGCCTTTGGGAAATCAGTATCATCTGGGGCGTGGGCGTCAGCATGGCGATCTACCTCACCGCCGGTGTTTCCGGCGCGCACCTGAACCCTGCGGTGAGCATCGCCCTCACCCTGTTCGCCGGTTTCGACAAGCGCAAGCTGCCCTTCTACATGCTGGCCCAGGTATGCGGCGCATTTTGTGGCGCAGCGTTGGTCTACACCTTGTACAGCAACCTGTTCTTCGATTTCGAACAAACCCACGCCATGTTGCACGGTAGCGAAGCCAGCCTGGAACTGGCCTCGGTGTTCTCCACCTATCCGCACCCATCGCTGTCCACCGGCCAGGCGTTCCTGGTCGAAGTGATCATCACCGCCATCCTGATGGCCGTGATCATGGCCCTGACCGACGACAACAACGGCCTGCCGCGCGGCGCCATGGCCCCGCTGCTGATCGGCCTGCTGATCGCCGTGATCGGCAGCGCCATGGGCCCGTTGACCGGCTTTGCCATGAACCCGGCCCGCGATTTCGGACCAAAACTCATGACCTTCCTGGCCGGTTGGGGCGAAATCGCCTTCACTGGCGGTCGGGACATGCCTTATTTCCTGGTTCCGGTGTTCGCACCGATCCTTGGCGCCTGCCTGGGCGCCGCGACCTATCGCGGCCTGATCGCCCGCAACCTGCCAATGGCAGCCGCCGTGAACCCTGAGACAAATGACAATCGCCAGGGCGATACTCAAGTCAATTGACGCCGGCATCACGCCCAGCCCTGAACCCCTATTTTCGCAAGGCCTACGACCATGACAGACACCCAGGATAAGAACTACATCATCGCCCTGGACCAGGGCACCACCAGTTCGCGGGCCATCATTTTCGACCGCGACGCCAATGTGGTGGGTACCTCTCAGCGCGAATTTGCCCAGCACTACCCGCAAGCGGGCTGGGTCGAGCACGACCCGATGGAAATCTTCGCCACGCAGAGCGCGACCATGGTCGAGGCCCTGGCCCAGGCGGGCATCAGCCACGCTCAGGTCGCCGCACTGGGTATCACCAACCAGCGTGAAACCACCGTGGTATGGGACAAGGAAACCGGCCGCCCGGTGTACAACGCCATCGTCTGGCAGTGCCGCCGCAGCACCGAGATCTGCGCCCAGCTCAAGCGCGACGGCCATGAAGCCTACATTCGCGAAACCACCGGCCTGGTCACCGACCCGTACTTCTCCGGCACCAAGCTGAAGTGGATCCTCGACAATGTCGAGGGCGCCCGTGAACGCGCCGAGCGCGGCGAACTGCTGTTCGGCACCATCGATACCTGGCTGATCTGGAAGTTCTCCGGTGGCAAGGTGCATGTCACCGATTACACCAACGCCTCGCGCACGCTGATGTTCAACATCCACAGCCTGCAGTGGGATGACAAGCTCCTGGAAATCCTCGGCATCCCACGGCAGATGCTGCCCGAGGTACGCCCTTCCTCCGAGGTCTACGGCCACACCAAGAGCGGCATCGCCATTGCCGGTATCGCCGGCGACCAGCAGTCGGCACTGTTCGGCCAGATGTGCGTGGAGCCGGGCCAGGCCAAGAACACCTATGGCACCGGCTGCTTCCTGCTGATGAACACCGGCGACCAGGCGGTGAAGTCGTCCCATGGCCTGCTCACCACCATCGCCTGCGGCCCGCGAGGCGAAGTGGCCTATGCGCTGGAGGGCGCGGTGTTCAATGGTGGTTCCACCGTGCAGTGGCTGCGTGACGAACTGAAGATCGTCAACGACGCACTGGATACCGAATACTTTGCCAGCAAGGTCAAGGACAGCAACGGCGTATATCTGGTGCCTGCCTTCACCGGCCTGGGTGCTCCGTACTGGGACCCGTATGCCCGTGGCGCACTGTTCGGCCTGACCCGTGGCGTGAAGGTGGACCACATCATCCGCGCCGCTCTGGAATCGATCGCCTACCAGACCCGCGACGTGCTCGACGCCATGCAGCAGGACTGCGGCCAGCGCCTGTCCGAGTTGCGCGTGGACGGCGGTGCGGTGGCCAACAACTTCCTCATGCAGTTCCAGGCCGACATCCTCGGCACCTGCGTGGAGCGGCCGAAGATGCGCGAAACCACCGCGCTGGGTGCGGCCTACCTGGCAGGCCTGGCCTGTGGCTTCTGGAGCGGCCTGGACGAACTGCGCGACAAGGCGATCATCGAGCGCGAGTTCAGCCCGCAGCTGGATGAAACGCAGAAAGAGAAGCTGTATGCCGGCTGGAAGAAGGCAGTCGACCGTACCCGTGACTGGGAAGATCACGAGGCGTGATCCCCGGCGCGATAGCTTGTCCAAATCCTGTGGGTGCAGCGTTGATCTCGAGGTTGTCGCTGTACCTGTGGGAGCGGCCTTGTGTCGCGAAAG
The DNA here is from genome assembly GCF_032971465.1 of Pseudomonas sp. LSJ-87. NCBI lineage: Bacteria > Pseudomonadati > Pseudomonadota > Gammaproteobacteria > Pseudomonadales > Pseudomonadaceae > Pseudomonas > Pseudomonas sp. LSJ-87. The sequence continues at coordinate 42,948 of NZ_JAWJYQ010000022.1, forward strand.
GGCCGCAACGCGGCCCCAGGATTGATGCGCAATAGTTGAAATTGCTGGGGCTGCTTTGCAGCCCTTTCGCGACACAAGGCCGCTCCCACAGGGGATCGCGTGAAACAGCCGGCCCGATAGTCTACTGGTCGTAGTCCGCGTCCTACGGCATCATTGCAGCATTTGTCCGGCAGCCCCAAAGGACCGCCCATGAATCTGCCCCCTCGCCAACAACAAATCCTCGAACTGGTGCGCGAACGCGGTTACGTCAGTATCGAAGAAATGGCGCAGCTGTTCGTCGTCACACCGCAAACCATCCGCCGTGATATCAACCAGCTGGCCGAGCTCAATCTGCTACGCCGCTACCACGGGGGCGCGGCCTACGATTCGAGTATCGAGAACACCGCCTACGCCATGCGCGCCGACCAGATGCGTGACGAAAAGCAACGCATCGCCGAAGCCGTGGCCCGGCAGATTCCCGACCATGCCTCGCTGTTCATCAATATCGGCACCACCACCGAATCCATCGCCCGGGCGCTGCTCAACCACAACCACCTGAAAGTCATCACCAACAACCTGCACGTGGCCGCGATCCTTGCCGCCAAGGACGATTTCGAAGTGCTGGTGGCAGGTGGCACGGTGCGCCGTGATGGCGGCGTTGTCGGCCAGGCCAGTGTCGACTTCATCAACCAGTTCAAGGTCGACTTCGCCCTGGTGGGCATCAGCGGCATCGACGAAGACGGCAGCCTGCTCGATTTCGACTACCAGGAAGTGCGGGTGTCCCAGGCGATCATCGCCAATGCCCGTCAAGTGATCCTTGCCGCCGACTCCAGCAAGTTCGGGCGCAACGCCATGGTGCGCATGGGCTCGATCAGCCTGGTCGACTGCCTGGTAACCGACCAGGCGCCAACCCCCGCCCTCACCCAGCTGCTGAACCACTACAAGATCCGGCTTGAGGTGGTTTGAGGGCTGACAGGCGCATGCCGCAAGGCTTGTCGCGCCTGTGAGATCGAGCGTCGTCCGCGCCGCGCTCGATCCCACAGACGCCACACCTTTCAAACCGATCATCCAAAATTTTCGTAAATGTTCATTTCATTGTCATCTGATCAGTTTTTTCTATAAAGACTGACTGGCGACCGGCTTTCTGTTGCGCTAGTATTTTCGAAAACGAACATCAATGTTCATATTCGATGTAAACAGCCCCAGGAGGCCTTGCCCGTGTCCCAGCCCGTTTCGTCCCAGCCCCCAGTCGCCGACTGCTATGACCTCGCCGTGATCGGCGGCGGCATCAATGGCGTGGGCATTGCTGCCGACGCCGCCGGGCGTGGCCTCAAGGTATTCCTCTGCGAAAAGGACGACCTGGCCCAGCACACCTCGTCGGCCAGCAGCAAACTGATCCACGGTGGCCTGCGCTACCTGGAGCACTACGAGTTCCGCCTGGTGCGTGAAGCACTGGCCGAGCGCGAAGTGCTGCTGGCCAAAGCCCCGCACATCGTCAAGCCGATGCGCTTCGTGCTGCCGCACCGCCCGCACCTGCGCCCGGCCTGGATGATTCGCGCCGGCCTGTTCCTCTACGATCACCTCGGCAAGCGCAAGCGCCTGGGTGCTTCGCGCAGCCTGCGCTTCGGCCCGGGCTACCCGCTCAAGCCTGCAATCAGCCGTGGCTTCGAATATGCCGACTGCGCGGTGGACGATGCCCGCCTGGTAGTGCTGAATGCGATGGCCGCACGGGAAAAAGGTGCCCATATCCATACCCGTACCCGTTGCCTGCGCGCGGAGCGTGTGGATGGCCTGTGGCAGGTGGAGTTGCAGCACGCTGACGGCCGCCTGCAGACCATTCGCGCCCGCGCCCTGGTCAACGCTGCCGGCCCGTGGGTTGCCAGCTTCATCAAGGATGACCTCAAGCTCGATGCCCCCTATGGCATCCGCCTGATCCAGGGCAGCCATATCATCGTGCCGCGCATGTACGAAGGCGAACATGCCTACATCCTGCAGAACGAGGACCAGCGCATCGTCTTCTGCATCCCGTACCTGGAGCGCTTCACGCTGATCGGCACCACCGATCGCGAATACAGCGGCGACCCCGCCAAAGTCGCGATCACCGAGCAGGAAACCGATTATCTGCTCAAGGTGGTCAACGCCCATTTCAACCACCAGCTCAGCCTCAGCGACATCGTGCACACCTATTCCGGCGTGCGCCCACTGTGCAACGACGAATCGGACAATCCGTCCGCGGTCACCCGCGACTACACCCTGGCGCTGTCCGCCAGTGAAGGGCAAGCGCCGTTGCTCTCGGTTTTCGGTGGCAAGCTGACCACCTACCGCAAACTGGCCGAGTCGGCCATGGCCGAGCTCAAGCCACACTTCCCACAGATGCGCGGTAGCTGGACCGCTGGCGCGCCGCTACCAGGTGGTGAGCAGATGACCACGGTGCAGGCTCTGGTCGATGCGGTGCTGGCGCGTTGTGGCTGGTTGCCGGTCGATATCGCCAGGCGCTGGGTGCTGACCTATGGCAGCCGCGTATGGCAGTTGCTGGATGGCGTGCAAGGGCCGGAAGACCTGGGCCAGGCCATTGGCGGCGGGTTGTTCGGCCGGGAGGTGGACTACCTTGCACGCAACGAATGGGCATGCAGCGCTGAAGACATTCTCTGGCGCCGCACCAAGCTGGGCCTGTTCACCAGCACCGGCGAGCAACAGGCGCTTGCAGACTATCTGCAACGAGAGCAGCAGGCGCGCACCCAAGCGGCGTGACCCGTGGTCTGCCCGCACCCACGGAACGGCGAGCAAGTCGTCCGTGAGTTCGCACCGGGTGCGTAACCGCTGCAGTCACAGGTTCAACCGGTCATAAGCTTCCCTGGCCAACGTGCTTATCAAGTCACGTTCGGCAACCTGATAATCACTCATGACCGTCCTGCCGCGTTGTACGTGGGTCCATTCATCGATGCGCTGCGCGGCCAGGTCCGCCTCGATCTGTTCCAGGCGCAGGTCGAAGCGCTGCCGCACCTCGTCGAAGCGACCTGGGTAACGCTGGCGCACATGCGCCTCCCAGAACGGGCGCTGGGCGAGCGAGACGATCAGGTCCTCTCGGTTTTCCATTTCCAGCACACTACTCTGAACACTGCGCAGCTCCTGCTCGGTGACTCTCGCGAATTCTTCGAAGTGCATCGTGTCCGGCACGATTGGCAGGTCAAGCGGCTGCCGCAGGCGCAGCCTGAAAAAAAGCCTCGTTTCGATATCGTCCACGATCGACGCATCCACTCTGCGCAACTGCCTGATATGCGCAGCGGCGAACCGGTCGACCGCATCCAGGCGAGCCAGTTGCCGCCCCAGACGAACCAGCCCCTCTTCCAGCTCCGCCGCTGGAACACGGCTGCTCACCCGCTCCGCCAGCAAGCTCAACTCCAGTTGCTCCAGAATCAACAGCATCTGGTCTTCGCAGGTGCGGGGGGCCAAGGCCTCGGCAAACACCCGCAACCGCAGCTGTTCATGTTGCTCGCATGCCTGAAGGATGCGCCAGATGCGTTTACGGAAATAACCGGGATGTTCATGAAAATCGTCGCTGTCGAGAAAGTCCGCAAGAACCTGGAACAGCCCTTGCGCATCGGGCTCCTGGTGTAACGACTCCCACAATGCGGCCCTGGGCGCTTTCAATGCGCTGTCTTTACCGACCCAGGCATCGCGGACAGCCTGGTCAACAGCACGATGGCGGAACGAGCCACCACCCCTGCTGCCAGCGCGGTCAACACCGGCAGCCCGATCAAGCGCGGCCTCGCCCTGGGCATCGAGCGGGTTGTCATGCAGGCTGAACGACTGCAATTGCTCGCCCAAGCCGTTCAGTTCCTGGCGCAACTGGCGAATACGGTTTTCCCTCAAGTCCACATGCCCACGCAGGATCACGTCCGCGGGCGTCGTCTCCAGGCCTGCGTCGCGCAGCCGAACATCAGTAAGTTGGTGCAAGCCGGTCAGCACAGGCGCGCGCCCCAACGGGTTGTGGCTCAGGTCCAGCATCGCCAGCCGCCCCAGGCTGGCCAGGCGCCGTTCACTGGCGACATTCATCACGATACGGTTGCCGGAAAGGTTCAAACGCAGCAGACGCGACAGTCGCTCGAGCCCGACAGGCACTTGCTCGAGACGATTGCCACCGAGGTCCAACTCGATCAGGTTGCCGAAACGTGACAGGAAGTCTGCACGGACCTCGCTCAGGTTCATGTTGCGCAGCACCAGCCTGCTGACGTGTCCGAAATCCAGCCCAGCGGGCAGCACCGGCAGGGAGCCAAGCCGCTCTCCGTCGATTGTCAGAACACATTCGCCGGCGTGATTGGTTATTTTCCGCCGCCAGCTTCGCCGTACCTGCCGGGCCACCCGGCGTCGCCTGGCATACTCAAGTACACCTGGAGCCTCGGCGCACCAGCCATGCAACGCCTCCCGCAACCGGGAAAGCTGCTGCTGGAGCTGGCTGAAGTGTTCCCATAGCCCAGTCGAATGTTGCATGAGCTCCGCCAGGTAAGCGTCCATCTGCTCATCGGTCAACGTCGGGAAAACCTGGTGAATACCGCTTCTGATTGCCTGTCGGCTGCTTTCGGCGCGGCCACTGAGAGGATACCCGATTCGCCCGTCGGCAAATCTGTGCACCGGGCGCAACCCCTGCCCGACCGGCGCCAAGCCGATCAGCCGCGCGGCCCGTTCACGGTCGGCAGCGGCCAGGGTAGCCAGGGAATCACGCAGGCCCTGCTCCCCTTCGATACCGCCGAGCAGCCCTTTCTGATCGTCCTCGAGCAGGCGCAGCAGCGCTTGTGAAAGCTCCAGACTCTGGCTGGCAGCGTCAGCAAGATGGTATCCCTGCTCGCCCCTGACGATGCAACGCACATCAGCAGCTTGCTCCGCGCCGAAAGCCATCAAGAGCCGGCCGTTTAGCTGCGCCTCACGCAGCTCCACGCGAACCGATTCCGGCCACGGGGCGGCTTCCGATACGAGCCCCAACGCCAAGGCCTCGCTGTCTGCATTGGCCGCGCGCAGCAGGCGCACGCCGGCGCAGGCCCGATCGAGACGAGTGTCATGCAGTAGCCAGCGCGCACGTTCCGCCAGCGCCAGCGGCACTCGCTGACCTTGGGCCAGGTTATCGAGTTGCACACCAGAAGCCTGGCCAAGCAACTCGTCCAACTCGTGCGCAGACAACGTGGGGAAGTCACGCACAAGCAAGGCAGCTGCCTCGGCACTGGGCTTGGGTTGGCGCTCGGTGAAGACGCGATCAAGCGCTGCCCCCCGTAACAATGGCATCTGCTCATGCAGTTGATGGAACTCGAAGGCGTCCAGTAAACGGCCCGGAGCGGGAGCATTCTCCACACGCAGCCGGCGAAGCTGCTCCAGCTTCAGGCCGGTGATCTGCAACAGCTGGTGCGCCGTTTCATCAGGCAATTCTGCCAGGCTCGCCGCCAGGCGCCGCATCAGGCGAGCAGCGCCCTGCCAACGCTGTGGCTGCTCGAGCGCATGATGCCAACCACCGCCATTGTCCTCCACCCACGGCGCAAGTGCCTCGGCGCGGTCCGGGTGACGAATACGCGGTATCCCGTCCTGCGGATCGTCCCAGACCTGAAAGGCCGACTCTTCACTGCGCAGCAGACGGTAATCGGAAGCGCCCCCAGCGTCGGCCAATTTCGCCTCGGCAGCATCCACGCCATATCCTTCGAGATTTGGCGAACACAGCCTTACCTTGCCCAGGCCATCAGATAACGGTACGAGGCCATCGACGAAGGCGACTCGCTTCAAGCCTTGGATCACTGCCGCGCCGCCCTTGGCAAGGAGCAGACCGGTGGCGACGTTTTCCGCCACACCAAAAAGGTGGTCCAGCGCACCCTCGCGATCCCCGATACGCCAGTCCTGGTAGCCCTCATAGACTTCAGAAGCCACCTGCACCGCAGCCACCGCCAGCAATGCCTCCCCAAGAACCGGCACGAACAGGCCCGCCAGGTTGAGCAGGTCCAACCCCAGCGATGCATAGGCGTTGAACCGCTCGTTACGGGCCTGCTGGTCTTCATCGCCCGTGGGCACGGCGAGCAGGCGGGCATCGTCGTAGATCTTGCCTATCTGCAAGCGTCGCAGGTGGACGTACAGCGGTTCAGTGATAGCCAGGTGGCGACCGTCGAGCTCGATAGCCGAACCCGCCCTCTTCGCCAGGCGCTCGGTCAACAGGGTAAAGAAACGGCCTCGGTCCCGCTCACTGACAAACCGAGCGAAGAATGCACGGTAGCCCGGGCTCTGCAAACGAACGGCCAGTGCAGCGTATAGCGCTTGCCAGGTGGCAAACCGAGCGACAGGGGTGGTCGGGTCGCCGGGAATCCAGGCAATGACCCCCTCGATACCACCGCCGCCTGCCTGTGCCACTTCGAGGGTCACTACACCGCGGATGCATTTCCCCAGCAGATAGAGTTGCCGCGCCGTGGTCACCTGGGGCAATGCCGGCACCATCGGGGTTTCAGCCAACACGGGCAACAGTTGCAGATAGCTGCGTTCGTCCAGCGCGCCCTTGAACAAAGCCATGTACACAGCGACCTGAAAATGCGCGCGCTGATTGTCTTCGAACAGTTTGTGTACCTCGCGCTCGGCCTGCCCCGGCGCGGCGCCTTGTGGATCACTCGGCTTCAGGCAGGTATCGAGCTTGGCCTGGTATCTTCCACCCACATCCAATTGCCTGCACAGCTTCGCGAACACCTCGAACTTCAAGGGCAGCCTCCTGCCATTCCCGTCCAGGAAATAGGCTTTTCGCAGGGAGTCAGCCTTTGTCTCGTTTACGTGATAGTTGTGCAGCGCGGCGGTCAACAAATTGCGTGTAGACCAACTGACAGGGTATGCCTTGCGTATCCCCGGTTGCACGGATGGCTGGAACTCCGATTCCTGCTGGAACACCTGCCAACGCCACGCCTGCTCATTGCTGACCCCGGCTTGCTGCAGGCCAGCGGTAAGCAGTTGCCGGGCAAACGCTTCCAGCGATGGAATCTTGTGTAGCACCTCGCCCAGGTTGCGGGTGGTCTGTTCCTGTTTGCGCAAGGCCTTCAGGAAAGTGCTCCGCCGGTCGGCTGGGGCATGCGTGAGCCAATCGGGCAACTGGCGGGCAATCAGCGTATCGACCGAGTCAGGGGGGAAATCAACGGATGTCATGTGGTGTCTCCAGCGGCAATGGGCGGCCACCTCAACACCTGTGCACCGGGCATGGGCACTATATAATGCTCATGGATCGAACCTTGGTTTCCCGGCTGGCCGTCATTGCCCCTGCCGGCACCGCAGGCAGCTCAAGCAGCACTATCTACCGCCAAGCCAGGTTCCCAGCGTGATGCTCTGGTGGCTTTTTCAGCCCCGGAGATCACCACGTGCCGCCCATCGAAAGTATCCCGTCCGACTCCATCGACCATCTGATCGCGCAGCAGCTTCCTGACTGGTTGATACGCGCGGACGCACAGCACCGCGAAGCCTTTCGCGAGGCCTTGAGCGAACAGCAGCAGGCAGCCGACAGCCTCAAGCATCTGCTTGCCTCGATACCGGATATTGAACAGTTCGCCGTCCCTCTGCTCGAAGGCGCCTTGCTTGCAGAAGGGCTTGGCGAGGTCGACCCTCGGTCCACCTACGTGGTCGTCAGCGAAGCGTTTCAGTTGCCCTCTGCCGCAGAAAAGCTCTACCAACCCAGCATCACCTACACCACACGTCAGAGCCTGCTAGCCGCCGCGCTACACAACTTCGAAGCACACGAAACCCAGCCCTGGTGGCTGCGCAAGGCACATCTGGTGGACGAAAAGGGCAGGCGCCTGGCGATGACGTTCGAGCGCTTTGCCAGCCTGTGCCGCACGCTGGACATCGGCGGACGATACCAAGCCCTTCTGAACCGCATCCTCAAACCCAGAGCGGGCCGAGGCCAACCAGCGGACCAGGCGCGAATCAAGGTGGAACAGCAGTTTCAGCGCGGTATTCGTTCGCGCATGCGAGCCGCGCTTCATGAAGGCAGGCTCAAGGGCCAGCTGGATGAGCAGGATCTGCTGCGGTTGCTATCAGTGCTTGCTACCCCTGCCCAGCCGGTGCATGGCAAAGGCAGCCTGATCCCGCGCCAACTGTATCTGCTGGGCAAGTGCATGGTCGGCATCATCGCGCTCGAATGGCGGCCGCTGCCGGATTCCGCCATCGATGAGATCATCGTCTGGATCCCCGATGACCCTGACCGAAGTGTGCGTTTCTACGACTCGTGGGGCGAGCTCTACGACGACCTTGCCAGGCGCCTCGAACATCGGTCGTTCCAGACCTTTCTGCGGCGCTTCATCAAGGCGCAGGACAGGAGCGAGTTCGACCAGGCGCTCTCACGGGCTTTGGCTGCATCGCAGAAGGAGCACGCCCCGGAACTTGACGGGCGCAACCTCGCCGTGAGTGGTGATGTGTTCGCCCACGTGCAGGCCTTGCTGGTTACCAGGATCTTCGACGATGCCGCCTACCTGGCCGTAGCGACCGATCAGGAAGACCGTCTAAGCAGGCACAGGCGCTTGCAGGCCATGCTCGGCGCAGGGCTGGACCTGCTGGGGCTGATTGCATTCGTCGTGCCCGTCGTAGGCGACCTGATGCTGGTGCTTAGCGCTGCGCAACTGTTGGACGAGGTCTACGAAGGCTATCAGGACTGGCAACTGGGTGATCGCCAAGGGGCTCTGGATCACCTGTTCACCGTGGCCCAGGGCCTGGTGTTCGCCGGTGCCAGCGCAGGCGCGATAAAGGCAATACGGCGGGTACCTTTTGTCGATGGGTTGGCGCCAAGGCCGCTTCCTGAAGGCAAAGTCAAACTGGCTCGCTCTCCTCACTACTTCCCATCCGAGGAAAACGCGTCGGTACTGCTGCAGGGGTTGCAAGGCAACCACCTGGGTGAACTTCAGGAGTCGAGCGCCAGCATGCTGCAGGATGTCACCGGTTTTTCCACGGAGCAGTTACGCCAGCTGTGCCTGGAACACGCCCCGCCGCCAGCGCGGCTGCTCGACATCCACGAACGTATTGCACTGCATACCGACCACCCAGGGTTACGCGGCGCGGCCTTCGAGGAGCAATTGCTCGCCCGGCGCCAGGCTGTTTCCGATGAGCAGAAAACATTGATGAATGCCTTCAGGTACCTCTCACCGAGGGGTGCCCAGGAAATCATCGAGCACAGCAGCTCCTCACAGCTAAAAAAACTCCAGGCAAGCGGGCGTGTGCCGTTGGGCATGGCGGAACGTGCCCGCTGGTATGAGCGGGACAGCCGTATCGACCGGGCTTGCCTTGGCATGCGCCTGGCGGCGCTGGGTACAGCCGACAGCGAAAAACTGGTGATGGGGCTGATCGAGCGCCAAGCACCCTGGCCGGCCGCATTGCGTGTGGAACTGCGTGAAGGTCACCAGAAAGGTCGCCTGTTGTATGCAAGCCCAGATACGCAGAACAGCCAGGTGTCGATCATCGTGCGACAACCAGACGGCTACAGGCTGGCCAATGACGCGAATCACCTGGCCAGCGGTACCTTGCTCGAAACGGTACTGCGCACCTTTGACGAGCAGCAGAAAACCAAGCTTGGAAACCGCAACTTGCAGGCCAGGCAGCTCCGTCAGCAACTCCTTGTGGCCGCGGTGCAGGATCGGCAACGCACGGCGGAAATCCTCGGGCTACCCCGTATCGGTGCCAATCTGCGGCCGCCCAGGCGCTTTGCCGATGGAAGGCTTGGATACCCACTCAGCGGTGGCGGCGAAAGCAGCCGGCAGGCCATTCGCCAAGGCATCCATCAGATCTTCCCGACATTGAGCGAACTGCAACTGGACGCCTACCTGAACGCCGTGCGTCAGCGAGGCGAAAACCTGTGGAGCCATTATCAGATGCTGCAACGCCAGCTTGGCGAACTACGCGAGACGCTACGGGCCTGGCAGGCCGACTGGCAGTCGCCGGTCGACGCCATCCGTCGCCGCCGTATCGTCGATGCCCTTCGCCGCAGCTGGCGGCGCAAGCTGGTGGATGGCAACGACCAGTACGAGTTGTTCATAGACGGCGAGTCCGTACCGACCCTGCCAGCGTTGCCAGCAGGCATCGAATACGGGCATGTGCGCCGCCTGACATTGCGCGACATGCATCTGGAACACATCGATGCCCAATTCCTCAGGCGTTTTCCCAACATCGTCGATCTGGACCTCAGCGGCAACCGGCTGACCCAGGTGCCCGAGGGTATCGAAAGCCTTACCCAGCTGCGACGCGTGAACCTTGGCAACAACCGGATCACGCTGGACCAGACGGCAAGCAACCGCCTGGCCCAACTCCAACGCCTCGATACGCTGATACTGAGTTACAACCCGCTCAATGGGTTGCCTGACCTGTCCGCGTTGCCGCATGTGCGTGACCTGCAGCTGCGCGCCACGGGCCAGGCAGACATCAGCCAGATTCACCAGTTGATAACGATGCGCGCCCATGTCGATCTGCGCGACAACAGGATCAGCGAGCTACAGCGGGAAATGCGCGGGCTGCGCCTGCGTTTGCAGCGTCTCAACCTGCACGACAACCCCTTGAGCGAAAGCAGTATCGAGTATCTCGACGAAGCGCGCGGCGTCACCGATGCCGGTGGCAGGGGCAGCGCCAGCTACACCCATGGGGTGATCGACGAGGACACCCGCGCCAATTGGGTAGCGTCCAGGAACGAGCTGCTTCGCGCTCAACGCGAGGCAGCCTGGGACCGCCTGATCGAAGAGCCTGGTTCGGCAGGCATGTTCCGGTTCCTGGCCGACTTCGCCCAAAGCGAGGACTTCCAGGACAATCCTCGCCATTATCGTCGGCGCGTCTGGCATATCCTGGAAGCCTGCGAAAACAACGAAGCGCTGCGTGAACAGCTGTTTCGCGAGGCTGATGGACCACGCAGCTGCGATGACCGCCTGCTGCTGATGCTCAACCAGATGGAAGTCGGCGTCATGGCTTATCAGGGCGTCGAAGGCGTACCTGCTGCAATGAGAGAAACAAGCTTGCTGCACCTGGGGGAGCAGTTGCATCGTCTCGACCTGCTGGATGCCATTGCCAATCGCCATGTCCAGCGCTTGCGCCAGGCAGGGCGCAAGCCGGATGAAATCGAAGTCCGCCTGTTCTATCGCTTGCGCCTTGCAGACGCCCTCGACCTGCCAGTACCGCCCGATGAAATGCATTTCGCTTCGTACGCGCATGTGACGTCCGCAGACCTGAACGATGCACAACTGGAAGTGCTGGGCACCTACGAGACGTTACCCATGCTGGATGCGCTCGCCGCCCGCCCCTATTGGCAGACCTACCTGCGTGAAACCTATGCGGAGCGTTTCGAGGCGATGACCGGGCCTTACCATGATCGGATGGAAGCGCTCGAAGCGCAGGCCACAGCGGGCCAGGAAGGCGACTACGAAGAACGCGCCAGCTCACTGATGCACGAATTGGCGGCAGAAGAATCAACCTTGATTCGCCGTTTGACGGCCGAGGCGTGGGCACGTTCCAGGTCGGCTGACGCGGGCCGCCCGCTTCAGCGCTGATCCTCGAACGCTGCCCCGGTCAGGCTGCCTGGACCGTGGCCTGACCGGGTTGGTAGCGGCAGCGTGTGACGAGATATGCGTTCGGATTTCCGAATGACCGAAAACAATTCGTTCGGAAATGCGCACGAAACTCACCGTCATACAATGGTCAAAAAAGATTGATTCCCAGCAAATTCGCGGCGTTATCATCGAACACAGGGCTTGGCACGACTCATGCTCTACACTTGGTAGCCGAATGCAATCGTTTATTTCTGTATTCGTTGAACGAAGAGTCCGCCAACGGCTCCATAAAAAAAACAAACACGTCGAGGAAAATTTGATGCGCATCGTTCGTCAATTGCTGGGCGCCGCCATCGCGGCCGCTGTGATCGCTTCGCCGGCCATGGCCGAAGAACTGACCGGCACCCTGAAGAAGATCAAAGATTCGGGCACCATCACCCTGGGCCACCGCGACTCCTCCATCCCGTTTTCCTACCTGGCCGGCAAGCCCGAGCCCGTGGGCTACTCGCATGACATCCAGCTGGCTGTCGTCGACGCCCTGAAGAAGCAGCTGGGCACGGACATCAAGGTCCGCTACAACCTCGTCACCTCCCAGACCCGCATCCCGCTGGTGCAGAACGGCACCGTGGACCTCGAGTGCGGCTCCACCACCAACAACGTCGAGCGCCAGCAACAGGTCGGTTTCTCGGTCGGCATCTTCGAAGTCGGTACCCGCCTGCTGACCAAGGTCAAGGACGGTCAGCCGGCATACAAGGACTTCCCGGACCTGGCCGGCAAGAACGTGGTGACCACCGCCGGTACCACCTCCGAGCGCATCCTCAAGGCGATGAACGCCGACAAGCAGATGAAGATGAACGTGATTTCCGCCAAGGACCACGGTGAAGCCTTCAACATGCTCGAAAGCGGCCGCGCCGTGGCCTTCATGATGGACGACGCCCTGCTCGCCGGCGAAATGGCCAAGGCTCGCAAGCCGTCGGACTGGGTCATCACCGGTACCCCGCAGTCGTACGAAATCTACGGCTGCATGGTGCGCAAGGATGACGCGGCCTTCAAGAAAGCGGTCGATGACGCCATCGTCGGCTACTTCAAGTCGGGTGAAGTCAACAAGAGCTACGACAAGTGGTTCCAGCAGCCAATCCCGCCAAAGGGCCTGAACCTGCAGTTCCCGATGAGCGACGAGCTGAAGAAACTGATCGCCGAGCCGACCGACAAGGCTGCGGACGAGAAGAAGTCCTGACTCTCAGATAGTGGCCTGGTGCTCAACAGCACCAATCAATACTGCAGGCCACTCATTAGTGTCTAACCTTTCATCCGAGGGCGCCAAGCGCTCTCGGATGCTCGAAGGTGCCCGTGAAACAATCGTCTGAGGGGAAATCCCGATGAATTACAACTGGGACTGGGGCGTGTTCTTCAAGTCCACCGGCGTGGGCAGCGAAACCTATCTGGACTGGTACGTCACCGGCCTGGGCTGGACCATCGCCATCGCCATCTCCGCCTGGATCATCGCCTTGCTGCTGGGCTCGGTCCTCGGTGTCATGCGTACCGTGCCGAACCGTGTGGTAGCAGGTATCGCCACCGCCTACGTGGAGCTGTTCCGCAACGTACCGCTGCTGGTGCAGCTGTTCATCTGGTACTTCCTGGTGCCGGACCTGCTGCCAGAGGGCCTGCAGGAATGGTTCAAGCAGGACCTCAACCCGACCACTTCGGCGCTGATCAGCGTGGTCATCTGCCTGGGCCTGTTCACCGCCGCCCGCGTGTGCGAACAGGTGCGTACCGGCATCCAGGCGCTGCCCCGTGGCCAGGAAGCCGCCGCCCGCGCCATGGGCTTCAGCCTGTCGCAGATCTACACCAACGTGCTGCTGCCGCAAGCCTACCGGATCATCATTCCGCCGCTCACCTCGGAATTCCTGAACGTGTTCAAGAACTCGTCGGTGGCGTCGCTGATCGGCCTGATGGAACTGCTGGCACAAACCAAGCAGACCGCCGAATTCTCGGCCAACCTGTTCGAGGCCTTCACCCTGGCCACGCTGATCTACTTCACCCTGAACATGGGCCTGATGCTGCTGATGCGCATGGTCGAGAAGAAAGTCTCGGTGCCCGGCCTGATTTCCGTAGGGGGCAAATAAATGGACATGGATTTCAGCGAAATCATCCCGGCCCTGCCTGCCCTGTGGGAAGGCATGGTCATGACCCTGCAGCTGATGGTCATGGGCGTGGTCGGCGGCATTGTGCTGGGGACCATCCTGGCCCTGATGCGCCTGTCGTCGAGCAAGCTGCTGTCGAACGTGGCCGGCGCCTACGTCAACTACTTCCGCTCGATCCCGCTGCTGCTGGTCATCACCTGGTTCTACCTGGCGGTACCGTTCGTGCTGCGCTGGATCACCGGCGAGGACACCCCGGTGGGTGCCTTCACCTCCTGCGTGGTGGCATTCATGATGTTCGAGGCCGCGTACTTCTGCGAAATCGTCCGCGCCGGCGTGCAGTCGATCTCCAAGGGCCAGATGGGCGCCGCCCAGGCACTGGGCATGACCTACGGCCAGACCATGCGCCTGATCATCCTGCCCCAGGCCTTCCGCAAGATGACCCCGCTGCTGCTGCAGCAGAGCATCATCCTGTTCCAGGACACCTCGCTGGTATACACCGTGGGCCTGGTGGACTTCCTCAACTCGGCACGCTCCAACGGCGACATCATCGGGCGCTCCCATGAGTTCCTGATCTTCGCCGGTGTCGTGTACTTCCTCATCAGCTTCTCCGCTTCGTGGCTGGTCAAGCGCCTGCAAAAAAGGATCACCGTATGATTTCCATCAAGAACGTCAACAAGTGGTACGGGGACTTCCAGGTACTGACCGACTGCAGCACCGAGGTCAAGAAGGGTGAAGTGGTGGTGGTATGCGGCCCGTCGGGCTCGGGCAAGTCCACCCTGATCAAGTGCGTCAACGCCCTGGAGCCGTTCCAGAAAGGTGACATCGTGGTCGACGGCACCTCGATCGCCGACCCCAAGACCAACCTGCCCAAGCTGCGTTCGCGCGTTGGCATGGTGTTCCAGCACTTCGAGCTGTTCCCGCACCTGTCCATCACCGAGAACCTGACCATTGCCCAGCGCAAGGTGCTTGGCCGCAGCGAAGCGGAAGCGACCAAGAAGGGCCTGGCCCTGCTCGACCGTGTCGGCCTCGGTGCCCACGCCAAGAAGCACCCCGGCCAACTGTCCGGCGGCCAGCAGCAGCGCGTGGCCATCGCCCGTGCCCTGTCGATGGACCCGATCGTCATGCTGTTCGACGAACCGACCTCGGCGCTGGACCCGGAAATGGTCAACGAAGTACTGGACGTGATGGTCGAACTGGCCCACGAAGGCATGACCATGATGTGCGTGACCCACGAAATGGGCTTCGCCCGCAAGGTGGCCAACCGCGTGATCTTCATGGACAAGGGCAACATCATCGAGGATTGCCAGAAGGAAGACTTCTTCGGCAACCCGAGCGCCCGCCACGAGCGTACCCAGCACTTCCTCAGCAAGATCCTGCAACACTGATTTTGCTTCACTGAAGCGGTCGGCGCCGCTGCCCTTTCGGGCAGCAGGCGCTGGTCGTGACAAGGCCACTGTGATGAAATGCGATCCTTCGCTTCTTCTCCCTGCCAAGCCTGCCGTGAAATCCCGCCTGCTCCGCCAATTGCTGTTGCCGCCACTGATCATCCTGCTGATGGTCGGCCTGGGTATGGCTGGCTACCTGATCAGCGAGAGCAACGGTATCCGCACCCTCAGCGAAAACGGCGAACGCCAGCTGGAGCTGCACGCGCGCACGGTCGAGAGCGAAATCAGCAAGTACACCTACCTGCCGAGCCTGCTGGAGCTGGAAGACAGCGTCTCGCACCTGCTCACCGATCCTGATGGCGGCTCGCGGCAGATCGTCAACGAATACCTCGAAGGCCTGAACCGGCGCAGCCGCAGCCGGGCCATTTTCGTCCTCGACACCAATGGCCGGGTCCAGGCCACCAGCAACTGGCGCGATGCCGACTCGTTCCTCGGCGAAGACCTTTCATTCCGTGCCTACTTCCAGACCGCCGTGCGCGGCGAGCCCGGGCGTTTCTACGGTATCGGAAGCACCACCGGCGAGGCTGGCTATTACCTGGCCCACGGCCTGGAGGAACACGGCAAGATCATTGGCGTGGCGGTGATCAAAGTGCGCCTGGACACCCTCGAGGAGCGCTGGCAGCGTGCCCGCCTGGAAGCTTTCGTCAGCGACGAGAACGGCATCATCATCCTCTCCAGCGACCCGGCCCGGCGCCTGAAGTCGGTACGCCCGCTGACCCCGCAGATCAAGGAGCGCCTGGCCCGTAGCCTGCAATACTACTGGTGGCCGCTGAACGAGCTGCAGCCCCTGGCCCGTGAAACCCTGGCCGACGGTGTGGAAAAGCTGACCTTCCCGGCCAACAGCGAAACCGCACAGGGCAAGGCCCGCGAAATGGCTTACCTGGCCCAGACCCGGCGCCTGGTCGACACGCCCTGGCATTTCACCCTGCTGACCCCGCTGCAGGACCTGCGCCGCGAATCCATGGTACAGGGCATCCTGGTGGGCGTGGCCTTCGCCTTGCTGGCGATCCTCGGCATCGCCTGGAACGAACGGCGCAAGGTCATTGCCACCCGCCTGGCAGCCCGCGAGGCACTGCAGGAAGCCAACAGCCAGCTGGAGCGACGGATTACCGAACGCACGGCCGACCTGCGTGCCAGCAACGAACGCCTCAAGGGCCAGATTCGCGAGCGCCGGCATGCCGAGCAGACCCTGCGCCACGCCCAGGATGAGCTGGTACAGGCCGGCAAGCTGGCCGCCATCGGACAGATGTCCACCAGCATTGCCCACGAACTGAACCAGCCGCTGGCCGCGCTGCGCACGTTGTCCGGCAACACCGTGCGCTTCCTCGAGCGCGGGGCACTGGAAACCGCCAGCACCAACCTGCGCACCATGAACGACCTGATCGACCGCATGGGCCGCATCACCGCCAGCCTGCGCTCGTTCGCCCGACGCAGTGACGACAGCGGCCAGGCCTCGCTGGCCAAGGCGGTGGACGCTACCCTGCAGGTGCTGGCCAACCGCATCAGCGCCTGCCACCTGCAGCTGCACAATCAGTTCGAGGACCAGCAGCTGGCCATCGACCAGACCCGCCTGGAGCAGATCCTGGTCAACCTGATCGGCAACGCCCTGGATGCCATGGCCGCCCAACCGCTGCCGCAACTGTGGCTGGAGGGCGAGCTGCAGGGCGACAAGTACCGTTTGCAGGTGCGCGACAATGGCCACGGCATCGACGCCGAGGCGCGCAAGCACCTGTTCGAACCTTTCTTCACCACCAAACCGGGCGAACACGGCCTGGGCCTGGGCCTGACCCTGTCGGCGAGCCTTGCCGCCGCCGCCAAGGGCAGCCTCAACGTCGAGCACCCCGCCAGCGGCGGCACGGCCTTCGTCCTCGCCCTGCCCCTGGTCTCCCCCCCTAGCGAATCGGCAGAGCACCCATGAACCAAGCGCCTCTTACCGTCCTGATCGTCGAAGACGACCCGCATGTGCTGCTCGGCTGCCAACAGGCGCTGGCCCTGGAAGACATCGCCTGCGAAGGCGTGGGCAGCGCCGAGCAGGCGCTGGAACGCATCGGCGACGACTTCGCCGGCATCGTCGTCAGCGATATCCGCCTGCCGGGCATCGATGGCCTGGAGCTGCTCAACCGCCTCAAGGCCCGCGACCGCAGCCTGCCGGTGGTGCTGATCACCGGCCACGGCGATATCGACATGGCGGTCGGCGCCATGCGCAATGGCGCCTACGACTTCATGGAAAAGCCCTTCTCCCCGGAGCGCCTGGTCGACGTGGTGCGCCGCGCCCTTGAGCAGCGCGGGCTGTCGCGCGAAGTGGTGGCCCTGCGCCGCCAGCTGGCCGAGCAAAGCAGCCTGGAGGGGCGCATCATTGGCCGCTCGCCGGCCATGGAGCACCTGCGCGAACTGATCGCCAACGTCGCCGATACCTCGGCCAACGTGCTGATCGAAGGCGAGACCGGTACCGGCAAGGAACTGGTCGCCCGCTGCCTGCACGACTTCAGCCGCCGCCAGGGCCAGCCGTTCGTGGCTCTGAACTGTGGCGGCCTGCCGGAAAACCTGTTCGAAAGCGAGATTTTCGGCCACGAGGCCAACGCCTTCACCGGTGCCGGCAAACGCCGCATCGGCAAGATCGAACACGCCAACGGCGGCACGCTGTTCCTCGACGAGGTGGAGAGCATGCCGATCAACCTGCAGATCAAGCTGTTGCGCGTACTGCAGGAGCGCACCCTGGAGCGGCTGGGCTCGAACCAGAGCATTCCGGTGGACTGCCGGGTGATCGCGGCCACCAAGTCCGACCTGGATGCCATGGGCCAGAGCGGCCAGTTCCGCAGCGACCTGTATTACCGGCTGAACGTGGTGACCCTGGAGCTGCCGCCGCTGCGCGAGCGCCGCGAAGACATCCTGCAGCTGTTCGAACACTTTCTGCAGCAGTCGGCCCTGCGCTTCGACCGCGAAACGCCTGTGCTGGACAGCCAGACCTTGTCGCGCCTGATGGCCCACGACTGGCCGGGCAACGTGCGTGAACTGCGCAACGTTGCCGAACGCTACGCCCTCGGCCTGCCAGCGTTCAAGAAAGGCCCCAGCGGTGGTGCCAGCCAAGGCTTGGGCTTTGCCGAGGCGGTGGAAGCGTTCGAGCGCAACCTGCTCGGCGATGCCCTGCAACGTACCGGCGGCAACCTGAGCCAGGCCAGCCAGGAGCTGGGCATGGCCAAGACCACGCTGTTCGACAAAGTGAAGAAATACGGCCTCGGCTGACCTCAACCCCAACCTGGAAAGACAACGTGGACCTGGTATTCAAAGCTGCCCTGGGCGCTGGCGTGGTGGTGCTGCTGGCGGTGCTGTCGAAGACGCGCAATTACTACATCGCCGGGCTGGTGCCGCTGTTCCCCACCTTCGCCCTGATTGCCCACTACATCGTCGGAAAGGGGCGTAGCATTGCCGACCTGAAGACCACCATCCTGTTCGGCATGTGGTCGATCATTCCGTACTTCGTGTACCTGGCGACCTTGTATGTACTGGTCGACCGCATGCGCCTGGAGGCATCGCTGGCATTGGCCACGGTAGCCTGGCTGATGGCCGCGACGGTGCTGGTGACCTTGTGGGTGCGGATGCACTAGCCTGAAGGCGCACGCAACCCTGTGGGAGCGGCCTTGCGTCGCGAAAGGGCCGCAAAGCGGCCCCGGCATTTTTGCAGGGGGGCTTGAATCCTGGGGCCGCTACGCGCCCCTTTCGCGACGCAAGGCCGCTCCCACAATGGACCGCGCCAGACCTCGATTCAGAGCCCTGCGATATGCGTGACATCCTGCCGATGTGCCTGCAGGTAGGGCAACACCGCCCCCAGCAACGGCGCCTTGAACGGCTCCTGGAAGCGGTGCGCCAACCCCGGTATCAAGCGCAGCTGGCTGCCCTGGATATGCGCCGCCAGGTGCACGCCATGCATCACCGGCAGCAACGGGTCGGCCGTGCCATGCACCACCAGGGTCGGCACCCGCAACTGGTTCAGCAACTCGACCCTGCTCGGCTCGGCCAGTATCGCCATGATCTGGCGCTTGGCCCCGTCCGGGTTGAACGCCCGGTCATAGGCCACCGCCGCCTGCTGCAGCAAGGCCGCACGGTCGTCACGCACCTCGGGGCTACCCAGCGCCGCCAGCAGGTCGGCCTGCTGTTCGATGGCCACTTCGCGGTTCGGCGCGCTGCGCCGGGCCAGCAACTGCACCAGCGCCGGATCCGGCGCTGGCAACCCCGCCGCCCCTGAACTGGACATGACCAGCGTCAGGCTGCGCACGCGCTCGGGCGCCATGGCGGCCAGGTGCTGGGCAATCATGCCGCCCATGCTCACCCCCAGCACATGAAACTGGCGCACGCCCAACGCATCCATCAGGCGCAGGCCATCGTCCGCCATGTCGGTCAGCGTATAGGGCGCAGCCACCGGCAGGCCCAGCTTGTAGCGCAGCAGTTCGACCGTCAGGTTGGCCGACGGTGGCAGCTGGCTCCAGCGTGACAGGCCGACATCGCGGTTATCATAGCGAATCACCCGAAAGCCCTGGCGGCACAACGCTTCGACCACGTCGTCCGGCCAGTGGATCAGCTGCCCGCCAAGGCCCATCACCAGCAGCAAGGCCGGGTCGCGTGGCGCACCGACGCTCTGATACACCAGGCTGAGCGCGCCCAGTTCGGCACGCTGCACCGGCACGTGGGCGTCACAACGCTGTTCAGCGAAACTCGCCGGTACGCCGAATACAAAGAAAAGAAAAAGCCAAAAAGCCCGCATGAAAGAAACACCAGAATGCAGATCCCCAGTAGAGCGCGAGTCTGATGAATTCTGTTCGGGCGCGCTGCCACAGTTCAGTGACAGTTTGATGACTCCCGCCAGGCGGTGCGGCGGTACGCCCAGTCGACAGGCGCGGCAACATGAGGGAAACTCAACTCATTCCCTGTTTCCTCAAGTCCACACACCGGAGTCAGCTGTGCTGGAGATCCGTCACCTGAAAACCCTTCATGCCCTGCGCGAGGCCGACAGCCTGGTGGAGGCCGCCGAGCGCCTGCACCTGACCCAGTCGGCGCTGTCGCACCAGTTCAAGGAACTGGAAGAGCGCCTGGGCCTGCCGCTGTTCGTGCGCAAGACCAAGCCGATCCGCTTCACCAGCGCCGGGTTGCGCTTGCTGCAACTGGCCGATGCCACCCTGCCGCTGCTGCGCGGCGCCGAACGTGACATCGCGCGCCTGGCCGGTGGCACCGCCGGGCGCCTGCACATGGCCATCGAATGCCACAGCTGCTTCCAGTGGCTGATGCCGACCATCGACCAGTTCCGTGACGCCTGGCCGGAGGTGGAGCTGGACCTGGCCTCCGGCTTTGCCTTCGCCCCGCTGCCGGCCCTGGCCCGCGGTGACCTCGACCTGGTGGTGACCTCCGACCCGCTGGACCTGGCGGGCATCACCTACGTGCCGCTGTTCACCTACGAGGCGATGCTGGCGGTGGCCAACCAGCATCCGTTGGCCAGCAAGCCCTACATCGTGCCGCAGGACCTGCTTGACCAGACCCTGATCACCTACCCGGTGGAGCGCGACCGCCTGGACATCTTCACCCGCTTCCTGGAGCCGGCCGACATCGAGCCTGCCGCCGTGCGCACCTCGGAGCTGACGGTGATGATGATGCAACTGGTAGCCAGCGGCCGAGGCGTGTGCGGCATGCCGCACTGGGCGCTGCACGAGTACAGTTCGCGCGGGTATGTGAAGGGCAAGCGCCTGGGTGAAAAAGGCCTGTTCGCCACGCTTTATGCCGCCGTGCGCACCGACATGCTCGATGCGCCATACATGCGCGACTTCCTGCTGACGGCGAAGGACACCTCGTTCGCCACCCTCGATGGTGTCAGCGCGGTGCGCTGACGGCCTGGCGGTATAGCGGCAGGATCAGGTCGCGGGTCAGGGGTGCCAGCTGCATGGCGGGGGCCTGGTCTGCGGCCAGCCACACCACCTCCTCGATCTCCGCGGCCGGCAGCACGGCTGCGGCGCTGTCGACACGGAACAGTTCGGCCTGTACCTCGAAGCCCGGCTCGTTGGCGGCCGGGGCGCTGAACTGGCCCAGGTGCACGGCCTGGGCCGGGTCGATGTGCAGGCCCAGCTCCTCATGCAGCTCGCGCACCAGCGCCTGCACCGGGGTTTCGCCAGCATCGATCTTGCCGCCGGGCTGCATGAAGGCCTGGGTGCCGCGTTTGCGTACCAGCAGGGTGCGGCCTTGGGGGTCGATCAGCAGGGCGGCGGCGATGCGGATGGTGTTGGGCATGGGTGGGCTCACCTGAAACAATGGCCGGGGAGGATCCCATGGGGTTCCTGGCCTGACAAGGCCAGTGTTTCCTGTGCCGGCCTCTTCGCGGGTAAACCCGCTCCCACAAGTGCACCACAAGGCCAGAGAGCGGCGCAGTACCTGTGGGAGCGAGTTTACCCGCGAAGAGGCCGGCACAGGTCATAGCAGATCTGGCAGACGAACGGCCCCTTGCCAACCCGCCCCACACCCTCCATAACCAACACATGAACCTGCCCGCCAAACACCACCCGGTGCTCGAGCTGTTCCACCCCGCCGTGCGCACCTGGTTCCGTCGCCACTTCGCCACGGTGACCGATGCCCAGGCCCAGGCCTGGCCGTTGATCCATGCGGGCCAGTCGATGCTGCTGGCCGCGCCGACCGGTTCGGGCAAGACCCTCAGTGCATTCCTGGCCGTGCTCGACGAACTGTTCCGCCAAGGCCTGGAGCATCAGGGCGAGCTACCAGCGCAGACCCAGGTGGTCTACGTTTCGCCACTCAAGGCGCTGTCCAACGATATCCGCCTGAACCTGCAAGCCCCGCTCGAAGGCATCAGCCAGGCCCTCGCGGACCAGGGCCTGAACGCCCCGCGCATCACCACCGCCGTGCGCAGCGGCGACACCCCGCAGAAGGAGCGTGCCGCCATGCGCAAGCTGGCGCCGCACATCCTGGTGACCACCCCCGAATCGCTCTACGTGCTGATGGGCTCGGCTTCTGGCCGTAAAGGCCTGGCCAGCGTGCACACGGTGATCGTCGACGAAATCCATGCCCTGGCAGGCAACAAGCGCGGCGCCCACCTGGCACTGACCCTGGAGCGCCTGCAGGCCCTGTGCAACCGGCCGTTGCGGCGCATCGGCCTGTCGGCCACGCAACGCCCGGTCGAGCGGGTGGCGCAATTTCTGGTCGGCAACGGCCGCCCCTGCGCAATCGTCGATGTCGGCCATGCTCGGCAGCGCGACCTGGCCATCGAGGTGCCGCCAGTGCCGCTGGGTGCAGTGATGGCCACCGATGTCTGGGGCCTGGTCTATGACCGCCTGGCCACCCTGGCGCGCGAACATCGCACCACCCTGGTGTTCGTCAACACCCGACGCCTGGCCGAGCGCATCACCCGCCACCTCAGCGACCGCCTGGGCAAGGAGGCGGTTGCCGCGCACCACGGCAGCCTAGCCAAGGAGCTACGCCTGGATGCCGAACAACGCCTGAAAAACGGCCAACTGCAGGTGCTGGTGGCCACTGCATCGCTGGAGCTGGGCATCGATATCGGCGACATCGACCTGGTCTGCCAGATCGCTTCGCCAGGCTCGATCGCGGCCTTGCTGCAGCGGGTCGGCCGCGCCGGACACCAGGTCGATGGCGTGCCCAAGGGTCGCTTGTTCCCGACCTCGCGCGATGACCTGATCGAATGCGTGGCCCTGCTCGACTGCATACGCCGGGGCGAGCTGGATGAACTGCACATTCCCCGGGCGCCGCTGGATGTGCTGGCCCAGCAGATCGTCGCCGAAGCCAGCAACCAGCCCTGGCACGAACAGGCCCTGTTCGACTGCCTGCGCCAGGCCACACCCTACGCCGAGCTCGACCAGCAACATTACCAGGCCCTGCTGCGCATGCTCGCCGAGGGCTACAACGGCCGCCAGGGCGTGCGCAGTGCCTACCTGCACCGCGATGCGGTGAGCGGCACCCTGCGTGGCCGCCGCGGCAGCCAGCTGACCGCCCTGACCAGCGGCGGCACCATCCCCGACAACGCCGACTACGCCGTGCTGCTCGAACCGCAGGCGCTGAACATCGGCAGCGTCAACGAAGACTTCGCCGTGGAAAGCATCGCCGGCGATATCTTCCAGCTGGGCAATGCCTCCTATCGCATCCTGCGCGTCGAACCGGGCCGGGTGCGGGTGGAGGATGCCCAGGGCCTGCCACCGACCATCCCGTTCTGGCTGGGCGAGGCGCCGGGGCGCAGCGATGAGCTGTCTGCCGCGGTGGCCCGGCTGCAGGCGGAGATCGACCAACAGTTGGCTGACAACAACCAGGCCGAGGTGCTGGCATGGTTGCAGGCTACCTTCGAACTGGACGAAGCCGCCGCTGGCCAGTTGCTCGACTACCTGGCCCGCACCCGCGAAGTGCTCGGCGCCCTGCCCTCGCAGGACACGCTGGTGATGGAGCGCTTCTTCGATGAGTCCGGCGGTACCCAGCTGATCATCCATTCGCCCTACGGCAGCCGCATCAACCGCGCCTGGGGCCTGGCCCTGCGCAAGCGCTTCTGCCGCACCTTCAACTTCGAGTTGCAGGCGGCGGCCAGCGAGGACGCCATCGTGCTGTCGCTGTCCTCCAGCCACAGTTTCGAACTGGACGACGTGTGGCGTTACCTGAACAGCCGCAGCGCCGAGCCGATCCTTGTCCAGGCGCTGCTCGATGCGCCGCTGTTTGGCGTGCGCTGGCGCTGGAACGCCAGCGTGACCATGGCCCTGCCGCGCTTTGTCGGCGGTCGCAAGGTGGCGCCACAGATCCAGCGGATGAAGAGTGAAGACCTGATTGCCGCCGTGTTCCCCGACCAGATCGCCTGCCTGGAGAACATCGTCGGCGAGCGGCAGATTCCCGATCATCCGCTGGTCGAGCAAACCCTCGACGACTGCCTGCACGAGGCGATGGACAGCGAAGGCTGGCTGGCGCTGTTGCGGCGTATGGAAAGCGGCACGGTGCGCCTGGTGTGCCGCGACCTGCCCGCCCCTTCGCCGCTGGCGGCGGCCATCCTCAATGCACGGCCCTATGCCTTCCTGGATGACGCCCCGTTGGAAGAACGGCGCACTCAGGCGGTGCTCAACCGGCGCTGGAGCGAAGTGCAGAGCGGCGACGACCTGGGCGCGCTGGACGCCGATGCCATTGCCGCCGTCGCAGCCGAGGCCTGGCCGCAACCGGGCAATGCCGACGAAATGCATGAAGCGTTGATGGGCCTGGGGGCCATCAGCCAGGACGAAGTACAGGGCAATGCCAGCTGGGAGCTGCTGCTCAGGCAGTTGGCCAAGGCCGGCCGGGCCTTGCGCCTGGTGGATGAAAAGCTGTGGTTGGCGCGTGAGCGGTTGAGCCTGCTGCAAGTGCTGTATCCCGGCTCCCGGGTGGAACCTGCGTTGCAGGCACTGCCAGGCTTCGATCAGGCCATCGAGCCAGACATTGCGCTGGTCGAACTGCTGCGAGCCCGCCTGAGCGGCCATGGCCCGCTGACCCGTGCGCAGATTGCGGCAGCACTTGGCAAACCGCTGCCGGCCATCGAACAGGCCCTGGCCCGCCTGGAGGCCGAAGGCTACGTGCTGCGTGGGCATTTCAGCCCCGGCGCAAGCGAACTGCAGTGGTGCGAGCGCCATTTGCTGGCGCGCATCCACCGCTACACGGTCAAACGCCTGCGCCGGGAGATCGAGCCGGTCAGCCTGCAGGACTTCATGCGCTTTCTGTTCGACTGGCAGCACCTGGCTGACGACACGCGCCTGCGCGGCCCGCAAGCCGTGACCGAGGTACTTGGCCAGTTGCAAGGGTTCCCGAGTGCAGCCGGAGCCTGGGAGGCCGAACTGCTGCCGGCACGTATCAAGGACTACAGCCCGCACTGGCTCGACGATGCCTGCCGTAGCGGGCAGTTCGCCTGGAGCCGGCTGGCGACGACCGTGTCGAGCAACACCTTGTCGAGCACACCGCTGGTGCTGCTGCCGCGCGAGCATCTTGGGTTGTGGCGCAGCCTTGCCCCCGTGCCAACCCTGGATAGCCTCGGCGCACGGGCGCAACGCGTCCACGAGGTGCTGAACGCACATGGCGCGCTGTTCTTCGACGAGCTGACAAACGATGCCCACCTGCTGCCCAGCGAACTGGAAACGGCCTTGCAAGAGCTGGTAGGCGCAGGCCTGGTGGGGGCCGACAGCTTCACCGGCCTGCGCAGCCTGATCACCCCGGCGGCGAAACGCACATCGCGCAACAGCCGACGCGGCCACCCGCCGATGTCCAGCAGCATGTCCCATGCCGGGCGCTGGGCCTTGCTGCGCAGGGGCGCTGTAGACGACAGCCAGCGCCTGGAGCACATCGCCCGGGCCCTGCTTCGGCGCTATGGCGTGGTGTGCTGGCGCCTGCTGGAGCGCGAAAGCGATGTGCTGCCGCCCTGGCGCGAACTGCTGCGCTGCTATCACAGGCTGGAAGCGCGTGGCGAGATTCGTGGCGGGCGTTTCATTGCCGGGCTGGCCGGCGAACAGTTCGCCCTGCCGGAGGCGGTGGGGCTGCTGCGGCAGGTGCGCAAGCGTGAATTGGACGGGGCACTGGTGGTGGTAAGTGCCAGTGACCCGCTGAACCTGGTCGGGTCGCTGCTGCCGGGGGTAAAAGTGCCGGCGGTGAGTGGCAACCGCCTGTTGTATCGCGACGGGGTGCCGGTGGCGGTGCGGGTGGCCGGGCACTATTCGTACCTGGTCGAAGCGCCGGCACAAGAGCAGGAAAGCTGGCGGCAGAAGCTGCTGCGCGACACTATCTGAATGCTTTTTTGCGGTACTGGCCCTATCGCCGGCAAGCCAGCTCCCACCTCGACCGCATCGGCCTTGAGCGATGCGCTATCCCTGTGGGAGCCGGCTTGCCGGCGATAGGGCCAGTACAGCCAGCACAAGGCTTGGCGAGAATGATTTTCGCTACCCCGATTTTAATTTGCACAGCCGTGCAACTTGGCTATGGTCGGGGTTTGCCCCAGGCCCTGAGCCTGACCGCGCCATCGCAAGGACCCTGTATGAGCCTGTCACTTCTCAGCCGCTATGCCTTCTTCGCCGCCTGTGTGCTGTTCACCCTGGCGAGCCTGCCCTTCACCCACCACGAATGGTTGTGGCCGTTCACCCTGAGCACCGCCATCCTCAGCCTGATCGGCCTGTTCGACCTGTTGCAGCAACGCCACGCAGTACGCCGCAACTACCCGATCCTGGGCAACATCCGCTATCTGGTCGAGGCCATTCGCCCGGAAATCCGCCAGTACCTGCTGGAGGCAGACAGCGACGCCCTGCCGTTCTCCCGCGCCCAGCGCTCGCTGGTGTATGCACGGGCGAAGAACGAAGCCTCGGACAAACCCTTCGGCACCCTGATCGACGTGTACGAGTCCGGCTTCGAATTCATCGGCCACTCCATGCGCCCGGCGCCATTGGCCGACCCGGCCAGCTTCCGGGTCATCGTCGGCGGGCCGCAGTGCAGCCAGCCATACTCGGCATCGATCTTCAACATATCGGCGATGAGCTTTGGCTCGCTCAGCGCCAACGCGATCCGCGCCCTCAACCAGGGCGCCAAGCTGGGCAATTTCCACCATGACACCGGCGAAGGCAGCATCAGCCCCTATCACCGCGAGCACGGTGGCGACCTGGTCTGGGAACTGGGCAGCGGCTATTTCGGGTGCCGCACGGCAGACGGGCGATTCGACCCCGAGCGCTTCGCCACCCAGGCGCGCAGCCCGCAGGTGCGGATGATCGAGATCAAGATGAGCCAGGGCGCCAAGCCCGGCCATGGCGGCATCCTGCCCAAGCACAAGGTGACTCGGGAAATTGCCGAAACCCGTGGCGTGCTGATGGGCGAAGACTGCATATCGCCGTCGCGCCACAGCGCCTTCTCCACCCCCATCGAAATGATGCAGTTCATCGCCCAGCTGCGTGAGCTGTCTGGCGGCAAACCGGTAGGTTTCAAGTTCTGCCTGGGCCACCCGTGGGAGTTCATGGGCATCGCCAAGGCCATGCTGGAAACCGGCATCCTGCCCGACTTCATCGTCGTCGACGGCAAGGAAGGCGGCACCGGCGCGGCGCCGGTGGAGTTCACCGACCACATTGGCGTACCGCTGCGCGAAGGGTTGCTGTTCGTGCACAACACCCTGGTTGGCCTGAACCTGCGCGACAAGATCAAGCTGGGCGCCAGCGGCAAGATCGTCAGCGCGTTCGACATTGCCAGCGTGCTGGCCATTGGCGCCGACTGGGCCAACTCGGCGCGCGGCTTCATGTTCGCCATCGGCTGCATCCAGTCGCAGAGCTGCCACACCAACAAGTGCCCGACCGGTGTGGCCACGCAAGACCCTCTGCGCCAACGGGCGCTGGTGGTGCCGGACAAAGCCCAACGGGTGTTGAACTTCCATCACAATACCTTGCGTGCCCTGGCCGAAATGCTTGCGGCAGCGGGCTTGGAGCACCCGGCGCAGCTGGAGGCCAAGCACCTGGTACGGCGCATCTCGGCCACCGAGATCAAGCTGTTCTCGCAGATGCATGTGTTCTTGAAGCCGGGTGAGCTGCTGACTGGCGAGGTGAATGGGCAGTTCTATTCGCGCATGTGGCAGTTGGCGCGGGCGGACAGCTTCGAGCCGCACAGCGAGGTGGCGGCCTGATTGAACCTGGGGCTGCTACGCAGCCCATCGCGACACAAGGCCGCTCCCACAGGAGTACGCTATCTCTTGTGGGAGCGGCCTTGTGTCGCGAAAGGGCCGCAAAGCGGCCCCAGCCATTTCAGATCAGGAAGCAGTACTGGCCACACCCTGCGCGTCTTTCGGCGCCAGGCGGAACGCGTAGTACAGCACCGTCAGCAGCACCAGGAACGCCGGGCCGATGTACAGCGCCACGCGGGTGTCCTCGAAGTACGCCATCAGACCGACCACCAGCACCAGGAAGGCCAGTGCCAGGTACGAGCTCAGCGGCCACAACCACATACGGTACTTCAGTGCCTTGCGCTCGGCAGTGGTGAGGCCGGCACGGAACTTCAGTTGCGCCAGCAGGATCATCACCCAGGTCCAGATCGCGCCGAAGGTGGCGATCGAAGTCACCCAGACGAAGACCTTCTCCGGCACCAGGTAGTTGGCCAGCACGCCCAGCAGCAGCGCGCCGATCGACAGCAGCAGCGCGTTGCGCGGCACGCCGTTCTTCGACGTGCGGGCGAAGGCCGCCGGGGCCTGGCCGTTCTGCGCCAGGCTGTAGAGCATGCGCCCGGTGCTGAAGATGCCGCCGTTGCACGACGACAGCGCTGCAGTGATGACCACGAAGTTGATGATGCCGGCGGCGGTCTTGATGCCCAGGCGCTCGAAGGTCATGACGAACGGGCTGCCCTGGCTGCCGATTTCGTTCCACGGGTAGATCGACAGGATCACGAACAGCGCACCGACATAGAACAACAGGATGCGCCAGAACACCGAGCCGATGGCCTGTGGGATGGTCTTTTGCGGGTTGCGTGCTTCACCGGCGGTCAGGCCGATCATTTCCACGCCCAGGTAGGCGAACATCACCATCTGCAGCGACATCAGCACGCCGGTCACGCCATTGGGCATGAAGCCGCCGTTGCTCCACAGGTTGGAGATACCCACTGCCACGCCGTCATTGCCGAAGCCGAAGGCAATGATGCCGATGCCGCCAAGGACCATGGCGATGATGGTGACAATCTTGATCAGGGCGAACCAGAATTCGAACTCACCAAACGCCTTGACGGCCACCAGGTTGACCGCCCCCATGCTGCCCAGCGCCGCCAGGGCCCAGATCCAGCGTGGTACGTCGGGGAACCAGATGCCCATGTAGATGGCCACCGCGGTGATTTCGGCAACGCAGGTCACCAGCCACAGGAACCAGTAGTTCCAGCCGGTAAGGAAACCCGCCAGCGGGCCGAGGTAGTCCTGGGCATAACGGCTGAACGAGCCGGCGACAGGGTTGTGCACGGCCATTTCGCCAAGGGCGCGCATGATCACCAGAATGGCCAGGCCGCCGATGATGTAGGACAGCATGATGGCGGGGCCGGCCATTTCGATGGCCTTGGCCGAACCGAGGAAAAGACCGACACCGATACAGGCGCCCAGCGCCATCAGGCGGATGTGCCGTTCGCCCAGTTCACGCTTGAGCGGGCCGCCTTCGGTGGCCTGGCCGTGGGCAGGGTGGTTGCCGACTGGCATAGCAATACAACCTCATTTTGTTATTGGATTTGACCTTCGTGCAGCACCGGCCAGGCCGATAGGCGTGGCGTTGGCTTGCCGAGCTGGCCTTGTGGGCCGGCCCGTGTGCCGGAATAGAGCGCCCGGCAAGGCGAAGGGGGCGAGCAGTATAGGAAGACCGTTGTAGGGGTTTTCACTGTAAATATGCAGAAATTTGGCGAGAACTCGGGCTCTGTGGGAGCTGGCTTGCCTGCGATCGGGCGCAAAGCGGCCGCAAAATTTCCTGGCCACCATAGCAATATCGCCTTACGAAAAAACCCACACCAAAGCCGCATAGCCCTACGCCACTTTTCTCCGTCTCTTACAAATTTTTCACCTGACCCGCTCAACGTCTAAGCTTCAGACAAGCAAGACGAAAATACCTGGCCGGATAGAAGACTATGGGCGCACTGTGGCAATCGGAACCAAGCAGAACGGAAGCACCCGAGATACCTCCGGCCGAGACGCCACAACCCAAGTCCCCCCGTCAGCGTCGGCTATGGTGGCGGCTGATCATCCTCATCCTGCTGGTGGCGCTGGTGGCCATCGGCTTCGCTGCGTATGACGAATTCCGCACTTCCAACCTGCAGTCGCGGGAATTCAGCAAGCTGGCCAGCACCCTCACCTATTCGCTGCAACCAGGCCCCAGCGATGCCATCGTCTACCCCGGCGAAGGGCCGTTCGACAAACGCCTGGGCTACAGCGCGCTGGGCGAATTCCTGCCGCGCCTGCTCAAGCGCGACTACCTGATCAGCGAGCAGGTGAAGTTCTCGCCGGCGTTGATGAACTACGTCGATCATGGGCTGTTCGCCCCCTATATCGAGAAAATCCAGGCTGGCCTGTCGATCACCGACTGCCGCGGCGACATGCTGTACCAGTACAACTACCCGCAACACCTGTACCCGGACTTTGCGGCGATCCCGCCGGTGATCGTCAACAGCCTGCTGTTCATCGAGAACCGCGACCTGCTCGACACCAAGGACCCACGCAACAACCCGGCCGTGGACTGGCCGCGCTTCGCCAAGGCCGCCTACAGCCAGGTGGCCAAGTACCTGGCCCTGCCCGGCCAGTCCGCTGGCGGCAGCACCCTGGCCACGCAGCTGGAAAAGTACCGCCATTCACCGGACGGCCTGACCGTTTCCGGCGCCGAGAAGATCCGCCAGATGATTTCCGCCAGCGTGCGCGCCTACCAGGGCGGCCCTGACACCACCGAGGCGCGCCAGCGCATCGTGCGGGACTACCTCAACAGCGTGCCGCTGTCGGCAGTGCCTGGGCATGGCGAAGTGCATGGCATGGCCGAAGGCCTGCGGGTGTGGTACGGCGCCGACTTCGACCAGGTCAACCAGGCTCTGAACTCCACCGCCAGCGACCCCGAGAGCATGGCCGCACGCGGCCTGGCCCTGCGCCAGGTGCTGTCACTGATGATTGCCCAGCGCCGGCCGTCGCACTACCTGTCCAAGGGGCGGCTCGAACTGGCCGAACTGACCGACGCGCACATCCGCGTGCTGGCCGCCAACAAGGTCATCGAGCCGCCACTGGCCGACGCGGCACTGGCCAGCAAGGCGGTATACCGCGACTGGGTGGCGCAACCGACCATCGTGCCGATCGTCACCAACAAGGGCATCAGCCTGGCACGCAACCGCCTGGCGGCCATGCTCAACCGCCCGCTGTACGACCTCGACCGGCTCGACGTGTCGGCCACCAGTACCCTGCAGTCCGACCTGCAGCTGCAGGTCAGCCAGTACCTGAAAAACCTTGCCGACCCTGAATTCGCAGCGCAGATCGGCCTGATCGGCGAACGCCTGCTTACCGCCAAGACCACCGACCAGGTGAGCTACAGCTTCACCTTGTTCGAGCGCACCGCTGACGGCTCGCGGGTGCGGGTGCAAACCGACAGCACCGACCAGCCGTTCGACATCAACGAAGGCAGCAAGCTGGAACTGGGTTCCACCGCCAAGTTGCGGGTGCTCACCACCTACCTGGAGATCATCGCCGAACTGCACGACAAGTACGCCGGCAAGCCAGCCGCCGAGTTGAAGAAAGTCGAAGTCGCCGAACTCGATCGCATCAGCCAGTGGTCGCTGGAATGGCTGGCGCAGAACAGCAAGAACCAGAGCCTGGACGCGATGCTCGATGCGGCGCTGGAACGCAAGTATTCGGCCAACACCGGCGAAGCCTTCTTCACCGGCGGCGGCATGCATGTGTTCAACAACTTCCGCAAGGAAGACAACAGCCGCAACCCGACCCTCAAGGATGCATTGCGCGAATCGATCAACCTGCCGTTCATCCGCCTGATGCGCGACCTGGTGCGCTACGTGACCTACCAGCAACCGTACAACCGCGTGCCGCTGCTCAAGGACGACTCCGACCCGCGCCGCCAGGAATACCTGGCCCGTTTCGCCGACAAGGAAGGCACCAACTACCTGATGCGCTTCTGGAAGAAATACCAGCGCAAGACCTCGCAGCAGCGCCTGGACACCTTCCTCGACAGCATGCGCGTGACCCCGCAACGGTTGGCGGCCGTGCACCGCTACCTGTTCCCCGAGGCTGGCCAGGAAACCTTCAACGCCTTCGTCCGCGCCCACCTCAAGGGTGACAAGATCGTCCTGGGCAAACTGACCGATGGCCGCCTGTCGGAGATGTACGACGCCTACGGCCCGGGCAAGTACGACCTGCCCGACCAGGGCTATATCGCCAAGGTCCACCCGCTGGACTTGTGGCTGCTGGGTTACCTGCTGAAGAACCCCGGCTCTACCTTGACCGAAATGGTCAATGCCAGCCGCTTCGAGCGCCAGGAGGTTTACGGCTGGCTGTTCAAGAGCCGCCATCAGGGCGCCCGTGACAGCCGCATTCGCACCATGGTCGAGATCGAAGCGTTCCTCGACATTCACCAACGCTGGAAGCGCGTGGGCTATCCATTCGACCACCTGGTACCCTCGCTGGCCACCGCCATCGGCAGCTCGGGCGACCGCCCCGCCGCCCTCTCCGAACTGGTCGGCATCATCCAGAACGACGGCGTGCGCCTGCCGACCTTGCGGATCGACACCCTGCACTTCGCTGCCAACACGCCTTACGAGACCAAGCTGGTCACCGACCCGGACCGGGGTGTGCGGATTCTGCCGGTAGAAGTGGCGCGCGCCCTCAAAGGCGCCATGTCGCAGGTGGTAGATGCAGGCACCGCGCGGCGTATTTCCGGCAGTTTCAAGCTGCAGGACGGCACGCCATTGGTGATGGGCGGCAAGACCGGTACCGGTGACAACCGCATCGAAAGCTTTGGTGCTGGCGGCCGGCTGATCGGCTCACGCTCGCTGAACCGTACCGCCACCTTCGTGTTCTTCCTGGGCGACAACCACTTCGGCACCTTGACCGCGTTCGTGCCGGGGCGCTCGGCAGAGGCCTTCAAGTTCACCTCGGCGCTGCCGGTGCAGGTACTCAAGGGTATGGCTCCGATTCTCATGCCATACCTGCAACCGGGCAATCCGAATGAGTGCAAAGCGCCGCAGGTGGCCATGCACACAGCCGCGCCGCAAGGGGATACATCGAACAACTAGATGATAATCATCTGCAATTAAGGGCTTGTCTTTAGATATATCTTGAGTAATATCTTACGATATATCGCAAACGACGGAGCCCTGCCCCCATGCGCGAACATACCCCCCATGACCCCTTCGAGCGGCGCCCAGGTCGTGGCGAACGCGGCCCGCGCGTCTTCGCCCCCGGCGACCTCAAGCTGCTGATGCTGGCCCTGCTCGCTGAGCAGCCAGGCCACGGCTACGACCTGATCCGCCAGATCGAAAACCTGTTCGACGGCAGCTACAGCCCAAGCCCCGGGGTGATCTACCCCACCCTCAACTTCCTCGAGGAGGCCGAGCTGATCAGCGGCCAGGTGCAGGGCAGCAAACGCCTCTATGCCATTACCGAAGCCGGCCGCACCGCCCTGGCCGAACAGGCCGTCGCACTGGACGGCGTGCGCATGCGCATCGAAGTCAGCAAGCGCGCCCTGCGCGGCCACGACCGCCCACCAGAGATTCATGAAGCGGTCGGCAACCTGCGCCACGCACTGCACATGCACAGTGGCCGCTGGACACCGGAAGAAATCGAGCGGGTCCGCGACCTGCTCAACCACACCGCCAAGGCCATCGCCTCCGGGCCGGCCGAACCTGTCAGGGAGACACCCCATGAGTGACACCATTCACCGCGTCAACCACGAAATCCGCCAACGCCGCCTGCAGGTGCTGCGGGTCACCGAACTGACCCCGCGCATGCGCCGCATCACTCTCGGGGGTGCCGAGCTGCAAGGCTTCACCAGCGTGGGCAGCGACGACCATATCAAGCTGCTGTTCGCCGAAACGCCGGAGCAACAGCAAGCCATCGAGGCTCGTAATCTGGGCCGAGAAGGTGGCGCGCGGCCTACCATGCGCGAATACACGCCACGGCGCATCGACCTGGTGGCCAATGAGCTGGACATCGACTTCGTGCTGCACGGCGATGGCCCTGCCTCTACCTGGGCAGCCCAGGCGGCACCCGGGCAAACCCTGGACATTGCCGGGCCGCGGGCTTCGATGGTGGTGCCGGACATCTTCGACAGCTACCTGCTGATCGGCGACGAAACCGCCATTCCGGCCATTGGCCGCCGCCTGGAGGAATTGCCAGCGGGCCGCCAGGTACTGGCGGTTATCCAGATCGAGGACGAGCAGGAACGCCAGCCACTGCCGAGCAAGGCACAGGTGGAAGTGATCTGGGTACGTCGCCAACATGAAGACCTGCTGGCGCGGGTGAAGAACCTGACCTTGCCGCAAGGCCGGTTGTATGGCTGGGTGGCACTGGAAAAAGCCCTGACCCGGCAGGCCAAGGCACTGTTGCTGGAGAAAGGTTTGCCTGAGGATGCGCTCAAGGCTGTGGCCTACTGGCGTGCCGACGGGACTGCGGACGACGAATGATTGATTATTGCTGCCCCGGCCCTATCGCCGGCAAGCCAGCTCCCACAGGTACCCCGCAGCGTTCAAGGGCTGCGCAATTCCTGTGGGAGCTGGCTTGCCGGCGATAGGGCCAGTGCAGGTCAAGCCAATCTGTGCAGCCCCCGCCACCTGTCCAGCCCCAGCAACACCAGCCCAATCCCCCAGAACCCCGCCAACACCCCCAGGGCATTGAGCAATACCTGCCCATACCCCAGGCTCGCCACATCGATGAACGGGTAGGCATACACGCCAATCTCGCTCCCCCGCCACAGCGCGTAGGCAAAATACGTCGCCGGATATACCGCCCAGACCAGCAGATGCCATAGCCGCAACCTGCCCTTGGGCACCTCGCACCACCAGTACAAGGCATATAGCACGGGCATCACATCGTGCAGCAACTCGTCCGCCAGCCATTGCCAGCCCTGCGGTTGCCACAAGTGACGCAACAGCACGCTGTAGGCCAATGCCACCAGCACGATGCTGGCGGCCACCGCGGAACCCACCACAGGCGACAGGAAAAAGCGCTTGGCACGGCCTTCCCGGCCGAACGCCGCATAACTGAGCACTGTTGCCACCAGGGTGTTGGTCAACACGGTGAAATACCCGAACACATTGATCAGGCCACCCACCAGACTGGCCTGTTCCTGCCAACGTGCCAACAGCACCAGGTACACCTGCACGGCCAGGCCGAACCAACCCAGCACGGCCATGCCGGTCAGCCAGGGACGGCGCGGCATGTCAGGCCTGGCGCTGCAGCTTCACGTACAGCTGCTCGACCTTTTCCCGTGCCCACGGCGTCTTGCGCAGGAAGGTCAGGCTCGACTTGATGGTCGGGTTGCTTTTGAAGCAGCGCACATCGATGCGCTCGGCCAGGCCCTGCCATTGGTAGTGCGCCACCAGCTCGGTGAGGATCTGTTCGAGGGTCTTGCCGTGCAGCGCGTTGTGTTGGGCCGTGCTCATGCCAGTGCTCCGTGGGAAAGATGCGCACCTTACACGAGTGTAGTGGTGGGTGGGATCAGGTGAGTCGACAGAAAAACCGCTGGCCAGGCGCAAAACCTCTGTGCTGAAATAGAGATGTTATATTGTAACAATACAAAAGCATCTGCCAAGGAACGCCCCATCCCCATGCTGTACACACCGCTTCGTCTCTCTCCCCTCGCCGTCGCGCTGTGGCTGGCCGCATCACCCAGCCACGCCGTGGAACTCGAACCCCAGGTCATCACCGCCAACCCTTTGGGCAACAGCCAGCTGGCCGCACCCAGCACCGTGCTCGAAGGCGACAACCTGCTGCAACAGCAGCACGGCAGCCTCGGTGAAACCCTGAACAAGCAGCCTGGGGTCGCCTCCACCTGGTTCGGCCCTGGCGCCAGTCGCCCGGTAATTCGTGGCCTGGATGGCGACCGTATTCGCATCCTGCGCAATGGCGTCGGCGCCCTGGATGCTTCATCGCTGTCCTACGACCACGCCGTGCCGCTGGACCCGGTGACCGTCGACCGTGTCGAGATCGTCCGTGGCCCGGCTGCCCTGCTCTACGGCGGCAACGCCATCGGAGGTGTGGTCAATACCTTCGACAATCGCATCCCGGATACCCCCATCGAGGGCATCCAAGGTGCCGGTGAACTGCGCTACGGTGGCGCCGATACCACCCGCAGCAGCGCTGGCAAGCTTGAGGCCGGCAACGGTGCCTTCGCCCTGCACCTGGATGCCAACAGCCGCCAGTTCAACGACCTGCGCATCCCCGGTTACGCGCGCAGTTCCAAAGTGCGCGACGCCGACGAACCCGGCAGCAAGCACCGCCTGGAAAACAGCGACGGCCGCCAGGACGGTGGCGCCGTGGGTGGCGCCTACCATTGGGATCACGGTTACGCCGGCCTGTCGTACAGCCGCTACGACAGCAACTATGGCTCGGTGGCCGAGCCAGGTGTGCGCCTGGACATGAAGCAGGACCACTACGCCTTCGCCTCCGAACTGCGTGACCTGGACGGCCCATTCACTTCGGTCAAGGTCGATGCCGGCTACACCGACTACGAGCACCGTGAAATAGAAGAAGGCGAAGTCCACACCACCTTCAGGAACAAGGGCTATGAAGCACGTATCGAAGCCCGCCACCAACCGCTCGGGCCGGTAGAAGGCGTGATCGGCGCCCAGGTCAGCCGCAACGAATTCTCCGCCTTGGGCGAGGAAGCCTTCGTCCCGCACACCGACACCGACAGCCTGGCGCTGTTCATGCTGGAGCAGTGGCAAGCCACCGAGCGCCTGAACCTGAGCCTGGGCGCACGCATGGAGCACACCCGGGTCGACCCGGATGCCAAAGGCAACGAGAACTTCGCCGACGCCGACAGCGCCAGCACTTTCAACGCCTTCAGCCTGTCTTCCGGGGCGGTGTACCAACTCGACCCGATCTGGTCGCTGGCCGCCAACCTCGGCTACACCGAGCGCGCCCCGACCTTCTACGAGCTGTATGCCAATGGTGCCCACGTGGCCACCGGAGCCTTTGAAGTCGGCGATGCCAGCCTGAACAAGGAAAAAGCCATTTCTACCGACCTGGCCTTGCGTTTCGACAATGGCACCCACAAGGGCAGTGTCGGGGTGTTCTACAGCCACTTCCGCAACTACATCGGCCTGATCGGCACCGGCAACACCCGCGAGGGGCATGACCACGACCATGGCGAGGATGACCATGACCACGATCACGACCATGACGGTTTCCCGGAATACCAGTATCAGGGCGTGCGAGCGCGCTTCTATGGCATCGAGGCCCAGGACCGCTGGCAACTGGCCGAGAACCGCTATGGCAGCTTTGCCCTGGAGCTCTCCGGTGACTACACCCGGGCGAAAAACCTCGACAGTGGCGAGCCGCTGCCACGCATCGCCCCACTGCGCCTGAACAGCGTCCTGGTCTGGGAGCTGGACCGCTGGCAGGCGCGGGTCGACGTGCAGCATGCTGCGTCGCAGCATCGCAAACCGGCCAACGAAACCAGCACCGATGGCTACACCACGCTGGGGGCCAGCGTTGGCTACCGCTTCGAAGTTGGCCAGAGCCAGTGGCTGGCGTTTGTGCGCGGCGAGAACCTGACTGACCAGACCGTGCGCTATGCCAGCTCGATCCTGCGCGATATCGCCCCGGCGCCGGGGCGTAGTGTGGAAGTGGGCCTGCGTACCACGTTCTAAAATCGCGGGGCGCTTCGCGCCCCTTTCGCCGGCAAGCCAGCTCCCACCGGTATTGCTTCTGCCTCAAGTGCATCGCGATCCTGTGGGAGCTGGCTTGCCGGCGATTGGGCTGCAAAGCAGCCCCCTCTGCAGCCAATTGTTACCTGTTGAACAACAATCCACTGCGACAATTTGTCTTTTTTTCTTACAACTTCCCCTATATCCTCCCCGCCGCAAGCTGAATCGCTTCATCGAAACCATCTTGTCGCCATATCCATTGAGGGGCCCGCCCTTCGATGCGCTTGCCATTTATTCAATAATCAAAAGATAGCGCTATCTCATGCTCCAACTGCCCAAAACCTGTTACATCGGCCTTGCCCTCAGCGCCCTGGCGGCCCCCACCGGCGCCAGC
Organism: Pseudomonas sp. LSJ-87; assembly: GCF_032971465.1. Classification (NCBI taxonomy): domain Bacteria; kingdom Pseudomonadati; phylum Pseudomonadota; class Gammaproteobacteria; order Pseudomonadales; family Pseudomonadaceae; genus Pseudomonas; species Pseudomonas sp. LSJ-87. Next base: position 80,764 of record NZ_JAWJYQ010000022.1, read on the forward strand.
GAGATGTTCGCCAGCGACTCCCCCTGGATGCTCGGCGACTGGGGTGGCACCCGCAGCGAACTGCTGGAAAAAGGCTACGACTTCACCCTCGGCTACACCGGCGAGATGGGCAGCAACCTGCATGGTGGCTACGACCACGACCGCACCGCGCGCTACAGCGACCAGTTCACCTTCGGCAGCCACCTGGACCTGGAGAAGATCCTTGGCTGGCACGACACCGAATTCCAGCTGACCATTACCGAGCGCCACGGCGACAACATCAGCAACGACCGCATCAACGACCCGCGTGTCGGCGGCTTCACCTCGGCCCAGGAGGTATGGGGCCGTGGCGAAACCTGGCGGCTGACGCAGATGTGGATCAAGCAGAAGTACTTCGATGGCGCACTGGACGTGAAATTCGGCCGTTTCGGCGAAGGCGAGGACTTCAACAGCTTCCCCTGCGACTTCCAGAACCTGGCCTTCTGCGGCTCGCAGGTGGGCAACTGGGTCGGCGGCATCTGGTACAACTGGCCGGTCAGCCAGTGGGCCCTGCGCGTGCGCTACAACCTCAGCGACGCGCTCTACGCCCAGGTCGGCGTGTTCGAGCAGAACCCCTCGAACCTGGAGTCGGGCAACGGCTTCAAGCTCAGCGGCAGCGGCACCCAGGGCGCGGTAATGCCGGTGGAATTGGTGTGGAGCCCACAGATCAATGGCCTGAAAGGGGAATATCGCGCCGGCTACTACTACAGTAATGCCAAGGCACAGGATGTTCTCAAGGACAGCAACGGCCAGCCGGCAGCCCTCAGCGGCGCCGCCTACCGCAGCAGTTCGAGCAAGCACGGCTTGTGGCTCGGCGCCCAGCAGCAGGTGACTTCGCTGGCGTCCGACCAGTCGCGTGGCCTGAGCCTGTTCGCCAACGCCACGGTGCACGACAAGAAGACCAATGCCATCGACAACTATGTGCAGGCAGGACTGGTATACAAAGGGCCCTTCGACGCCCGCGCCAAGGACGACATCGGTTTCGCCCTGGCCCGTGTGCACGTCAACCCTGCCTATCGCAAGAACGCACGCCTGGCCAACCAGGCCGCCGGCCTCTACGACTACGACAACCCTGGTTTCCTGCCGGTGCAGGACACCGAGTACAGCGCCGAGCTGTACTACGGCATCCACCTGGCCGACTGGCTCACGGTCCGCCCCAACCTGCAGTACATCCGCCACCCGGGCGGGGTGTCGCAGGTCGATGGCGCCCTGATCGGCGGCCTGAAGATCCAGAGCAGTTTCTAACCCCCTTTTTGACCTGACGGAGAACCTACGATGAGCACTGAAGGTGCCAACAATGGAAGCCGCTGGCTACCGCGCCTGATCGGCGCGCTGCTGTTGCTGATGGGCCTGGCCCTGCTGGCCGGCGGCATCAAGCTGAGCCAGCTGGGCGGATCGCTGTACTACCTGATCGCCGGTATCGGCTTTGCCCTGTCGGGCATCCTGCTGCTGGCCCAGCGCCGCATCGCCCTGGGCCTGTACGGCCTGGTACTGCTGGGCAGCACCGTGTGGGCCCTGCTCGAAGTGGGCCTGGACTGGTGGCAACTGGTACCGCGCCTGGCCATCTGGTTTGCCATCGGTGTGGTCCTGCTGCTGCCCTGGGCGCGTCGCCCGCTGATCGGCCCGGCCAACAAGGCCAACACTGCGCTGCTCGGCATTGCAGTGGTCGCTTCGGGCGCTTGCGCCCTGGGCAGCCAGTTCACCCACCCCGGTGAAGTGTTCGGCGAACTGGGGCGCGACAGCAGCGAAATGGCCAGCGCCGCCCCGGCCATGCCCGACGGCGAATGGCAGGCCTACGGCCGCACCGAGCACGGCGACCGCTATTCGCCGCTGCGCCAGATCACCCCGCAGAACGCCTACCGCCTGGAAGAGGCCTGGCGCATCCGCACCGGTGACCTGCCGACCGAAAACGACCCGGTGGAGCTGACCAACCAGAACACCCCGCTGAAGGTCAACGGCATGCTCTATGCCTGCACCGCGCACAGCCGCGTGCTGGCCCTGGACCCGGACACCGGCGCGGAAATCTGGCGCTACGACCCGCAGGTCAAGAGCCCGGTCGGCACCTTCAAGGGCTTCGCCCACATGACCTGCCGTGGCGTTTCGTACTATGACGAAAACCGCTACGTCAGCCGCGACGGCAGCCCGGTACCGAAAATTACCGACGCCGGCCAGGCCGTGGCCCAGGCCTGCCCGCGCCGCCTCTACCTGCCTACCGCAGACGCCCGCCTGATCGCCATCAACGCCGACAACGGCAAGGTCTGCGAAGGCTTCGCCAACCAGGGCGTGATCGACCTCACCACCGGCATCGGCCCGTTCACCGCCGGCGGCTACTACTCCACCTCGCCAGCGGCGGTCACCCGTGACCTGGTGATCATCGGTGGCCATGTCACCGACAACGAGTCGACCAACGAGCCATCCGGCGTTATCCGCGCCTACGATGTGCACGATGGCCACCTGGTGTGGAACTGGGACAGCAACAACCCGGACGACACCCAGCCACTGGCTCCCGGCAAGATGTACAGCCGCAACTCGGCCAACATGTGGTCGATCGCCAGCGTCGACGAAGACCTCGGCATGATCTACCTGCCACTGGGCAACCAGACCCCGGACCAGTGGGGCGCAAACCGCACCCCGGGTGCCGAGAAGTACAGCGCCGGTGTGGTCGCCCTGGACCTTGCCACCGGCAAGGCTCGCTGGAACTACCAGTTCACCCATCACGACCTGTGGGACATGGACGTCGGCAGCCAGCCGACCCTGGTCCACCTGAAAACCGACGATGGCGTGAAGCCAGCAATCATCGTGCCGACCAAGCAAGGCAGCCTGTACGTGCTCGACCGCCGCGACGGCACGCCGATCGTGCCGATCCGCGAGATCCCCACCCCGCAAGGTGCGGTGAAAGGCGACCACACTTCGCCGACCCAGGCCCGCTCCGACCTCAACCTGCTCGGCCCTGAACTGACCGAACAGGCCATGTGGGGCGCCACGCCGTTCGACCAGATGCTGTGCCGCATCCAGTTCCGCGAACTGCGTTACGAAGGCCAATACACCCCGCCGTCCGAGCAAGGCTCGCTGATCTACCCGGGCAACGTCGGTGTGTTCAACTGGGGTAGCGTGTCGGTCGACCCGGTGCGCCAACTGCTGTTCACCTCGCCCAACTACATGGCCTTCGTGTCGAAGATGATCCCGCGTGAGCAGGTGGCCGAGGGCAGCAAGCGTGAAAGCGAGACCAGCGGCGTGCAGCCGAACACCGGTGCGCCGTACGCGGTGACCATGCACCCGTTCATGTCGCCACTGGGCGTACCGTGCCAGGCCCCGGCCTGGGGTTATGTCGCCGCCATCGACCTGTTCACCAACAAGGTGGTGTGGAAGCACAAGAACGGCACCACCCGCGACAGCACCCCGGTGCCGATCGGCCTGCCGGTTGGCGTGCCGAGCATGGGTGGTTCGATCGTCACCGCCGGTGGCGTCGGCTTCCTCAGCGGCACCCTGGACCAGTACCTGCGCGCCTATGACGTGAACAACGGCAAGGAATTGTGGAAAGCCCGCCTGCCAGCGGGTGGCCAGGCCACGCCGATGAGCTACAGCGGCAAGGATGGCAAGCAGTACGTGCTGGTGACTGCCGGCGGGCATGGCTCGCTGGGCACCAGGATGGGCGACTACATCATCGCTTACAAACTGGCTGAGTAACCCAGAGATGCGGCAGTGAACCTGCTGCCGCATTCGCGGGTAAACCCGCTCCCACAGGTACGGCACTGCCCCCAAGTTCGGCGCCGTACCTGTGGGAGCGGGTTTACCCGCGAAGAGGCAGGTACAGGCATCACTCCTCTCTGCACCCTTCAACTACCATTGAAACCCATCCCCCCGCGCCCCATCTAAGCACCATAGTCATTCACGCAGGTGCCCCATGAGCGACCAGCAGGATTTCCCGGAACATCCCGACGAACACAGCGAAGTCGAACACACCACTCCCCAGGCCGAAACCGGCCACGCCCTTGCCCTGCCCGGCCAGCAGCTGCCGGACAAGGTCTATGTGATCCCGATCCACAACCGCCCGTTCTTCCCGGCCCAGGTGCTGCCGGTCATCGTCAATGAAGACCCTTGGGCAGAAACCCTCGACCTGGTGGCCAAGTCACCAGACCACAGCCTGGCCCTGTTCTTCATGGATACCCCGCCAGAAGACCACCGCCACTTCGACACCTCGGCGCTGCCGCAGTACGGCACGCTGGTGAAGGTGCACCACGCCAGCCGCGAAAACGGCAAGCTGCAGTTCGTCGCCCAGGGCCTGACCCGGGTACGCATCCGTACCTGGCTCAAGCACCACCGCCCGCCGTACCTCGTCGAGGTGGAATACCCGCGTCAGCCAGCCGAGCCGACCGACGAGGTCAAGGCCTACGGCATGGCGCTGATCAATGCGATCAAGGAGCTGCTGCCGCTCAACCCGCTGTACAGCGAAGAGCTGAAGAACTACCTCAACCGCTTCAGCCCCAACGACCCGTCGCCGCTCACCGACTTCGCCGCCGCCCTCACCTCGGCCACCGGCAACCAGTTGCAGGAAGTGCTCGACTGCGTACCCATGCTCAAGCGCATGGAAAAGGTCCTGCCGATGCTGCGCAAGGAAGTCGAGGTGGCGCGCCTGCAGAACGAGATCTCGGCCGAGGTCAACCGGCAGATCGGCGAGCACCAGCGCGAGTTCTTCCTCAAGGAACAGCTCAAGGTCATCCAGCAGGAGCTGGGCCTGACCAAGGACGACCGCAGCGCCGACCTCGAGCAGTTCGAGCAGCGCCTCGAAGGCAAGACCCTGCCGGACCAGGCACGCAAGCGCATCGACGAAGAGATGGGCAAGCTGGCCATCCTCGAAACCGGCTCGCCCGAATACGCCGTCACCCGCAACTACCTGGACTGGGCCACCGCCCTGCCCTGGGGCGTGTACGGCAAGGACAAGCTCGACCTCAAGCACGCACGCAAGGTCCTCGACCAGCACCACGCCGGCCTCGATGACATCAAGGAGCGCATTCTCGAGTTCCTCGCCGTGGGCGCCTGGAAAGGCGAGATCAGTGGCTCGATCGTGCTGCTGGTGGGCCCGCCCGGGGTAGGCAAGACCAGCATCGGTAAATCCATCGCCGAATCGCTCGGCCGGCCGTTCTACCGCTTCAGTGTCGGCGGCATGCGTGACGAGGCCGAGATCAAGGGCCACCGCCGCACCTACATCGGCGCCCAGCCCGGCAAGCTGGTGCAGGCCCTGAAGGACGTCGAAGTGATGAACCCGGTGATCATGCTCGACGAGATCGACAAGATGGGCCAGAGCTACCAGGGCGACCCGGCTTCAGCGCTGCTGGAAACCCTCGACCCGGAGCAGAACGTCGACTTCCTCGACCACTACCTCGACCTGCGCCTGGACCTGTCCAAGGTGCTGTTCGTGTGCACCGCCAACACCCTGGATTCGATCCCCGGGCCATTGCTCGACCGCATGGAAGTGATCCGCCTGTCCGGCTACATCACCGAAGAGAAACTGGCCATCGCCAAGCGCCACCTGTGGCCCAAGCAGCTGGAAAAGGCCGGTGTGGCCAAGACCAGCCTCGGCATCAGCGACAGCGCCCTGCGCGCGGTGATCGAAGGCTATGCCCGCGAAGCCGGGGTACGCCAGCTGGAGAAACAACTGGGCAAGCTGGTGCGCAAGGCCGTGGTCAAGCTGCTGGAAAACCCCGAGGCGAAACTGAAGATCGGCACCAAGGACCTGGAAGCCGCGCTCGGCATGCCGGTGTTCCGCAGCGAGCAGGTACTGGCTGGCAAAGGCGTGATAACCGGCCTGGCCTGGACCAGCATGGGCGGCGCCACGCTGCCGATCGAAGCCACCCGCATCCACACCCTCAACCGCGGCTTCAAGCTGACCGGCAAGCTGGGTGATGTGATGAAAGAGTCGGCCGAAATCGCCTACAGCTACGTCAGCTCCAACCTCAAGCAGTTTGGTGGTGATCCTGGCTTCTTCAACGAAGCGTTCATTCATCTGCACGTGCCCGAAGGCGCCACGCCCAAGGACGGCCCGAGTGCCGGCATCACCATGGCCAGCGCCCTGCTGTCGCTGGCCCGAGACCAGGCGCCGAAGAAGGGCGTGGCCATGACCGGCGAGCTGACCCTGACCGGGCAGGTACTGCCGATTGGCGGTGTGCGCGAGAAGGTGATTGCGGCGCGGCGGCAGAAGATCTTCGAGCTGATCTTGCCGGAGCCTAACCGTGGGGACTATGAGGAGCTGCCGGACTACCTGCGCGAAGGCCTGACCGTGCATTTCGCCAAGCGCTTCGCCGACGTGGCCAAAGTGCTGTTCTAGCCAACACCGGCCTCTTCGCGGGTAAACCCGCTCCCACAGGGATAGCGCAGGGCTTGAGCCCAGTGAGATCACTGTGGGAGCGGGTTTACCCGCGAAAGGGCCGGCACAGGCAACACAAATCTCCTCGATCATCGGTTATCCTCAGGCCATCGTCAGCCTCCGGAGCCAACATGACCGTCCCTCGTCTGCTCGTTCCCCTGAGCTTCGCCCTGATTTCCGCCTGCGCCCAACAGCCCACGCAACCCGTCGAACTGGACGCCGAAAGCGAATGCCCGACGCGCCTGCAGGTTGGCCAGGCGCTGATCCTGAGCTTGCCCAGCAACCCGTCCACCGGCTACCGCTGGCGCGTCGAAGCACCTGCCTCCAACGTACTGCGCAGCCTTGGTCCGGAGGTGTATAGCGCTCCCGAGGAGGAAGACGTGGTCGGCAGCGCCGGTGTCTCCACCTGGCGCTACCAGGCCAGCGATACCGGCGATGGTCAGTTGGTGCTGGTGTACCAGCAGCCGTGGGCCGCAGATATCGCCCCCGTGCAAACCTTCGACTGCAAGATCATCGTCCGCTAAAGTCCGCAGCTTCGCTCATAGGCAACCTGCACACCCACCAGGCAGGCGCAGAGGTCCCTCAGCGCCCGCCCCTGAAGCGCTGCCATGGCAAGAATCCCGGCCTTTGGCTAAAATGCGCCTCCGTTTCACCCTGTATCGAGCCCGCCGTGAGCAAACAACCCGACCGCCTTTTCGCCCAGCCCTTGGAGCAAGTGCCCGACTTCGTCTTCAACGAGGATGTGGTGCGTGTGTTCCCGGACATGATCAAGCGCTCGGTTCCGGGCTACCCGACCATTGTCGAGAACCTCGGCGTGCTGGCCGCGCGCTTCGCCCAGCCGCATACCGCGCTGTACGACCTGGGTGCGTCGTTGGGTGCCGTTACCCAATCGCTGCGCCGCCATGTGCGCAGTGACGGCTGCCGGGTAATCGCCGTGGACAACTCCGCGGCGATGGTCGAGCGTTGCCGCCAGTACCTCACCGCCCAGGACTCGATGTTCCAGGAACTGCTGCCGGTGCAGGTGCTGGAAGCCGACATCCTGGCCCTGCCCTTCGAGCCCGCCTCGGTGGTGGCGATGAATTTCACCCTGCAGTTCATCGCCCCCGACCAGCGCCTGGAGCTGCTCGGCCGCATCCGCCAGGCGCTGTTGCCCGGTGGTGCGCTGATCCTCTCGGAAAAACTGCGCTTCGCCGATGATGAACAGCAGGACCTGCTCAATGAACTGCACCTGGACTTCAAACGTGCCAATGGCTACAGCGAACTGGAAATTGCCCAGAAGCGCAGCGCCATCGAGAACGTGATGAGGCCCGACACCCTCGAAGCCCACCAGGCGCGCCTGCGCGCAGCCGGTTTCTCGAAGGTGGTGCCCTGGTTCCAATGCCTTAACTTCGCCTCTTTGATTGCCCTGCCATGATCGATCTGTCCCCCCTCGTCCGCCGCCTGGCGGGCACGCCCCTGGCTTCCTGGTCGCAAGGCCTGCAAGCGCAACTGGAAGCCAAGCTGGAGAAGGGTCACGGTGACCTCGACCGCTGGCGCGGTGCGCTGGAAGCCTTGCCCGCCCTGATTCCGAGCGAAATCGACCTGGTCAACGGGCTGCGCCTGGACTGCGATTGCGACGACGCCACCCGCGCGCAGATGCGCCAGGCACTGATGGGCCTGTCCCCTTGGCGCAAAGGGCCGTTCGACCTGTTCGGCGTGCATGTGGACACCGAATGGCGTTCGGACTGGAAATGGTCCCGGGTCGGCCCGCACCTGGACCTCAAGGGCAAGCGCGTGCTCGACGTGGGCTGCGGTAACGGCTACTACCAGTGGCGCATGCTCGGTGCCGGCGCCGACATGGTGATTGGCGTCGACCCCAACTGGCTGTTCTTCTGCCAGTTCCAGGCCGTTCAGCAATACCTGCCAGAGCTGCCCGCCTGGCACCTGCCATTCGCCCTGGAAGACCTGCCGGCCAACCTCGAAGGTTTCGACACGGTGTTTTCCATGGGGGTGTTCTACCACCGCCGCTCGCCTATCGAGCACCTGCTGGCGCTCAAGGACTGCCTGGTCAAAGGCGGGGAACTGGTGCTGGAAACCCTGGTGATCGAGGGTGACGAAAACCAGGTGCTGGTACCTGAGGACCGCTATGCACAGATGCGCAACGTCTGGTACCTGCCGTCGGTACCGGCCCTGGAGCGCTGGTTGCGCCGTGCCGGTTTCAGCGATGTGCGTTGCGTCGACGTAAGCGTGACCAGCGTCGAGGAACAGCGCAGCACCGAGTGGATGCGCTACCAGTCACTGGGCGACTTCCTCGACCCGAACGACCACAGCAAGACCATCGAAGGCCTGCCGGCCCCACGCCGCGCCACCCTGCTGGCGCGCAAATAAAAAAGGCGCCCGGATGGGCGCCTGAATACACCTGCGCCGAGGAGCTGTCACGGCGCAGGTGCTGTCACTCAATCCTTGGCCAACTCGCGGGCCTTCTCCTGCGCCTTGCGCTCACGCTCGGCAACGGCCTGTTGCTTGTCGCCGTGCAGGCGCTGCTGGTCTTCGCGGAACGCTTGCCAGAATTGTTTTGAACGTTCCGCACCGCCCTCGGCGTAAACACTGGCGCTGCCCAGGGCAACGGTGGCCAACAGCAGATATTTGGTCAGGTTCATCGTGGTTGCCTCGTGATAACCGATCAGACAGGGCCATCCTAGCGAGGGCTAGCTAACGGCAACGTGAGGCGGGGATTACAGTCTTGCAATGTGGCCCTGTTTTGCCTGTTCGGGCCCTATCGCCGGCAAGCCAGCTCCCACAGGATCACCACAAGTCTTGAAAACTGTGCAGTACCTGTGGGAGCTGGCTTGCCGGCGATAGGGCCCGAAAAGACAGCCAGATAACACCAGGATTACAAATCCGTTATCTGCGTCGCGCGTCCTTACTCATGCCGTAACATCCCACGCCTTGACCCTGATGCCACTACAGGGTCGAGAATCGCCCCCTTTCATCACACCGAGCCCACCCATGCGTCTACTGATCATCGAGGACGAACTGCGTACCGCCGACTACCTGCAGCAGGGCCTGCGCGAGAACGGCTACGTGGTCGACTGCGCCCACACCGGCACCGATGGCCTGCACCTGGCCCGCCAGCAGCCCTACGACCTGGTCATCCTCGACGTCAACCTGCCCGAACTCGATGGCTGGACCGTGCTGCAGCGGCTGCGCGCCGAATCGGCCACGCGCATCATGATGCTTACCGCCCACGGCCGCCTGGCCGACCGGGTCAAGGGCCTGGACCTGGGGGCCGACGATTACCTGCTCAAACCTTTCGAGTTCCCGGAACTGCTGGCCCGTATCCGCAGCCTGCTGCGCCGCAACGACCAGCAACTGCAGCCCAGCACCCTGCGCGTCGCCGATCTGGAGCTGGACCCCGGCCGCCACCGCGCCTACCGCGCCGGCCAGCGTATAGACCTGACCGCCAAGGAATTCGCCCTGCTGCACCTGCTGATGCGCCAGACCGGCGAGGTGCTGTCGCGCACCCAGATCATCTCGCTGGTGTGGGACATGAACTTCGACTGCGACACCAATGTGGTCGAGGTTTCGATCCGGCGCCTGCGGGCAAAGATCGACGACCCGTTCGACAACAAACTGATCCATACCCTGCGCGGCGTCGGCTACGTGCTCGAGGCACGCTTTTGAAAAACGCCAGCCTGTCACTGCGCCTGGGCTTGAGCGTGACGCTGATGGGCGCTGCACTGGTGCTGCTGCTGGCCTGCCTGGCCGTGTTCGCCCTCGATCACGAACTGGACAGCCGCGCACGCAAGGACCTGGCGCGCAAGATGCTGCAGGTCGAGCACAACCTGCGGGTCGACCTGCGTAGCGAAGACCTGGGCAGCCGCGCTCATCCCTTGCTCGACCTGGTGATGGGGCACGACAACCTCAGCCTCAGCGTGCTGGCCCTCGAAGGCCGCCATCCGCACCTGCTCAGCCTGGGGCCAGCGCTGGAATCGCAGGTAGGCGATCTGCGCACCGATGCCCGTCTGGCCTTTCATGCGTGGCGCGACAGCAATGGCAACCAGATACTCACCGTGACCCGGCTGATGCGCCTGCGCGACGACACCCCGGTCAAGGTGATGATGTCGCTCAACCGCGCCGACGACAACGCCCTGCTGCAGGCCTACCTGCACTCCACCTTGCTCGCGCTGCCGTTGCTGCTGCTGCTGATCGGGGCCGGTGCCTGGTGGCTGATGCAGCGCGGCCTGAAGCCACTGCGGCACTTCCGGCGCATTGCCGGGCGGGTGTCGGCCCAGGACCTGCAACATCGTCTTCCCGCTACCGGCCTGCCGCTGGAACTGGCAGAGCTGGCCAGTAGCATCAACGTGATGCTCGACCGCCTCGACCAGGGCGTCAGCCAGCTGTCGCAGTTCTCCGATGATCTGGCCCATGAACTGCGCACACCGTTGAGCAACCTGATGGGCAAGGCGCAAGTGACGCTGGCCCGCGAACGGGACAACGCGAATTACCGGGAAGTGCTGGAAGACAGCATCGAAGAACTGACCCGGCTCAACCGCATCATCAATGACATGCTGTTTCTCGCCCAAGTCAGCCAACCCCAGGCCCAGGTCGCGCTCAAGCCCATGGCATTGGCCGACGAGACGGCGCGGGTTGCCGAGCTGTTTGCGTTCAGTGCCGAGCTGAAAGGGGTTGAGTTGCGTGTGCAAGGCTGGGGGACGGCGCAGGGTGATCGGCTGATGTTTCAGCGGGCACTGTCGAACCTGTTGAGCAATGCCATTCGGCACTGCCCCGATGACAAGCCTGTGGAACTGCGTATCGAGCGCGTGGGCAGCGAAGTTCGGCTTTCGGTGGAAAACCAGGGGCCTGGTATTGCTGAAGAACACCAGTCGCGCTTGTTCGAGCGGTTTTATCGGGTGGGCTCGGGGCGCTCGCGGCTGGAGGGAGGGACCGGGTTGGGGCTGGCGATCGTGAAATCGATCATGCAGTTGCATGGTGGGCGGGTCGAGGTCAGCAGCAGCCCCTTGGGGCCTACCCGGTTTACCTTGGTGTTTCCAGCCGAGTAATACATCGCTTGTGCCGGCCTCTTCGCGGGTAAACCCGCTCCCACAGGGATCGCACAAGCCTCAAGGCCTGTGGAGTACCTGTGGGAGCGGGTTTACCCGCGAAGAGGCCGGTACAGGCGACCAACGATTAGCGCGAAGCCGCCACGATCAGCGCCTTCATCTCGGCCACTGCAGCCTTGAAGCCGACGAACAGCGCATGCGCTACCAACGCATGGCCGATGTTCAGCTCATTGATGCCTTTGATTGCCGCCACCGCCTCGACGTTGTGGTAATGCAGCCCGTGGCCGGCGTTGACGATCAGCCCCTGCCCCACGCCAAACGCCACGCCATCGACGATACGCTTGAGTTCCTCGGCCACTTCGGTCGGGGTTTCGGCATCGGCGTAACGCCCGGTGTGCAGTTCGATGGCAGGCGCGCCAACGCGACGCGAAGCCTCGATCTGCCGCTCGTCGGCATCGATGAACAGCGACACTTCGGCACCGGTACGCGACAGGCGCTCAACCGCAGCCTTGATCCGTGCTTCCTGGCCCGCCACGTCAAGGCCGCCTTCGGTGGTCAACTCCTGACGGGTTTCGGGTACCAGGCAGATGTGCGCCGGGCGGATCTTCTCGGCAAAGGCCATCATCTCTTCGGTGACGCCCATCTCAAAGTTCATGCGGGTCTGCAGCACGTCCTTGAGCAGCACCACGTCACGCTCCTGGATGTGCCGGCGGTCTTCACGCAGGTGCACGGTGATGCCATCGGCGCCTGCTTCCTCGGCATCCAGGGCAGCCTTGACCGGATCAGGGTAACGCGTGCCCCGGGCCTGGCGCAGGGTCGCCACGTGGTCGATGTTTACGCCGAGAAGCATGCGGTTGCTGTGAGTCACGAAAGGCTCTCCTGAAGATTGAGCCCCACAGCATACGTCGTGATCAGCGCTTGCGAAACAGTTCCCGGCTGACCAGTGGTTTTGCCCCCAGGTGAACCGCCAGTGCCTGGCGCATCAGGCGCTTGGCAGCGAGCAAGGCACCTGGGGCATCCCAGTCGGCTTCGGCCAGGGCCAGCAGTTCGGTGCCGCGGAACAGCCCGGGTTGCACCAGCTCGACCCGCTCCAGGCCGGCATCCACACGCAAGCGGTACAAGCCATCGACCGCGATCGCCTGGTCATTGACGTCGTGGTGCAACGAAAACGCGTAACCGAGCTCGTCCAGCAGCCGCCATTCGAAGGAGCGTAGCAGCGGCTCCAGCGGGCGACCGGCGGCCAAGGCTTGCAAGGTCAGGGTGTAGTGCTCGAACAGCGCCGGGAAAGGCGCTTCGGCTGGCAGCAGGCGCATGAGCAGTTCGTTGAGGTACAACCCGCTGAACAGGGCATCGCCATGCAGCCAGGCGGCGATGCCGGCACTGTCCATGCGCCCGACATTCTTCAGCTCGCCACGCCCGCGCAGTTCCAGCTCCAGCGGCACGAACGGCCGCACCAGGCTACCACCCTTGCCACGCGCACGGCGTAGCACGGCGCGCATGCGGCCCTGCGGGGTGAAGAAGTCCACCAGCGCGCTGGTTTCCTTGTAGGCACGGCTGTGCAGCACGTAGGCTGGCTGGCCGACAGGTAGTTCCATGGAAGATCACTTAGCCCAAGTTTGATGCAAATCCCTGTGGGAGCGGCCTTGTGTCGCGAAAGGGGCGCGCAGCGGCCCCAAGATCTCGGCTATTGCATAGATTCTGGGGCTGCTTCGCAGCCCTATCGCGACGCAAGGCCGCTCCCACAAAGGAGGGCCTTGCGAGGCTTAGAGGTCGCCGTAGCCCAGCGAGCGCAGGGCGCGCTCGTCATCGGACCAGCCGCCTTTCACCTTGACCCACAGGTTGAGCATGACCTTGGAGTCGAACAGCACCTCCATGTCCTTGCGCGCCTCGGAGCCGATGCGCTTGATGCGCTCGCCCTTGTCGCCAATGATGATCTTTTTCTGGCCGTCGCGCTCGACCAGGATCAGCGCATGGATGTGCAGCACATGACCCTGCTGCTTGAATTCTTCAATTTCCACGGTGATCTGGTACGGCAATTCCGCACCCAGCTGGCGCATGATCTTCTCGCGCACCAGTTCGGCGGCCAGGAAGCGGCTGCTGCGGTCGGTGATCTGGTCTTCGGGGAAGAAGTGCTCGTTCTCGGGCAGGTGCTTGGCGATCTGTGCTTCCAGCGCCTGCAGGTTGTGCCCCTGCTGCGCGGAAATAGGCATCACTTCGGCGTTCGGCAACTGCTCCTGCAGCCATTGCAGGTGCGGGATCAGTTCGGCCTTCTCTTCCATGCGGTCGGTCTTGTTGACCGCGATGATCAGTGGGCCCGTCACGTACTGCACGCGCTCCAGCACCAGTTGGTCCTCGTCGGTCCATTTGGTGCGGTCGACCACGAAGATCACCACGTCGACGTCCTTAAGGGCCGCCGAGGCGTTGCGGTTCATGTAGCGGTTCAAGGCCTTGTCGTTGGCCTTGTGCATACCGGGGGTATCGACGTAGATCGCCTGCACGTCACCCTCGGTCTTGATGCCGAGCATGTTGTGGCGGGTGGTCTGCGGCTTGCGCGAGGTGATCGCCAGCTTCTGGCCGAGGATGTGGTTGAGCAAGGTCGACTTGCCCACGTTCGGGCGGCCGACAATGGCTACGTAGCCGCAGCGGGTCGGGTTGCTATCAGTCATTGCCATTCTCCACGCCCAGGGCGATCAGTGCAGACGCGGCAGCGACTTGCTCGGCGATACGCCGGCTAACGCCCTGGCCACGGCTCTTGTTGTTCAGCAGTACCACTTCGCATTCGACGAAGAAGGTCCGGCAGTGCGGTTCGCCCTGGATGTCCACCACTTCGTAACGCGGCAGCTCGCAGCTGCGCGACTGCAGGAACTCCTGCAGGCGGGTTTTCGGGTCCTTGTTGGTATCGACCAGGGTCAGGCCTTCGAACTCATCGGCCAGCCAGGCCAGCACGCGCTCCCGGGCCGTTTCCATGTCGGCGTCCAGGTAGATGGCGCCAATCAGCGCCTCCAGGGCGTCGGCCAGGATCGACTCGCGGCGGAAGCCACCGCTCTTGAGCTCACCCGAACCCAGGCGCAGGTGATCGCCCAGGTCGAAACCACGGGCCAGGCGGGCCAGGGTCTCACCCTTGACCAGGCGCGCGCGCAGGCGCGACAGCTGGCCTTCGCGGGCCTGCGGGAAGCGCTCGAACAGCGCTTCGCCGGCGACGAAGTTGAGAATGGCGTCACCGAGAAACTCCAGGCGCTCATTGTTGCGCCCGGCGTAACTACGATGGGTCAGTGCCAGGAGCATCTGATCCTGGTTCTTGAAGGTATAACCGAGCTTTCGCTCCAGACGGGCAAGGGGAGCACTCATGCAGCCACCCGTTCGTTGTTCAACGCGTTGTTCAAATCAACATCCTGAAAGACTGTTTGGCTGTGGCCCGCCGCGATGTGCGGCGAATCTCCCGATCCCTGAGAACACAGCCTATGTCAGAAATGCATTCGGCGCTGCCTGCTGGCCAGCGCCGATGGGTATCAATGGATCAGACCGACCCGCGACAGGTTGGGCAGGTGGCTGAGCTTGGGCTCTGGCCAGCTCATCCACACCGCGAAGGCCTTGCCGACGATGTTCCGGTCCGGAACCATGCCGTGCAGTTCCTTCGGGATGTTCGGGTCATCCCAGTAACGGCTGTCGTTGGAGTTGTCGCGGTTGTCGCCCATCATGAAGTAATGGCCTGCCGGCACGGTCCATTGCTGGTCCGGCGGCATGCGGTAACGGCTCATTTCCTTGCGGATCAGGTGTTCGGCCTCGCCGAGCTTTTCCTTGTACAGCTCGGCGCTGCCCAGGGTGCCCGGCTCGGTGCCCACCAGTTGTTCGGCAATCGGCTGGCCGTTGACGAACAACCGCTTGTCGCTGGTGTAGCGCACCTGGTCACCCGGCAGGCCGACCACACGCTTGATGTAGTTGACGTTCGGGTCGCTCGGGTAGCGGAACACCATCACATCACCGCGTTGCGGGTCACCCACCTCGATGACCTTCTTGTCGATCACCGGCAGGCGAATGCCGTACGAGAACTTGTTCACCAGGATGAAGTCGCCCACTTCCAGGGTCGGCTTCATCGACCCCGAAGGGATCTGGAACGGCTCGACCAGGAACGAACGCAGCACCAGCACGATGAACAGCACCGGGAAGAACGACTTGCCATACTCGACCAGCAACGGCTCCTTGCCCAGGCGCTCGACCACCGCCATCTCGGGCTGGCTGACGCTGCCCTGGTAGTTGGCGATTGCCGCACGCCGGCGCGGGGCCAGGAACAGCAGGTCGATCAAGCCCAGCAGGCCGCAGACGAAGACGGCGATGACTAGCAACAGCGGGAAATTTAGCGACATAGGACCTAGCTATCCAACCTGAGCACGGCGAGGAAGGCTTCCTGTGGAATCTCCACGTTACCCACCTGTTTCATGCGTTTCTTACCGGCCTTCTGCTTCTCCAGCAGCTTCTTCTTACGGCTGACGTCACCACCGTAGCACTTGGCCAGTACGTTCTTTCTGAGCGCCTTGACGGTTGTCCGCGCGATGATCTGGCCGCCGATAGCTGCCTGGATCGCCACGTCGAACATCTGCCGAGGGATCAGCTCCTTCATCTTCTCGGTCAACGCACGGCCTTTGTAGGCCGCGTTGTCGCGGTGCACGATCAATGCCAGGGCATCGACCTTGTCGCCGTTGATCAGTACATCCAGCTTGACCAGGTTGGCCGACTGGTAGCGATCGAAATGATAGTCCAGCGAAGCATAGCCGCGGCTGGTGGACTTGAGGCGGTCGAAGAAGTCCAGCACCACTTCGTTCATCGGCAGGTCGTAGCGCACCTGCACCTGGCTGCCAAGGAACTGCATGTCGCGCTGCACGCCACGCTTCTCGATGCACAGGGTGATGACGTTGCCCAGGTGTTCCTGCGGTACCAGGATGGTGGCAGTGACGATCGGCTCGCGGAAGTCGGCGACCGCCGAGACGTCTGGCAGCTTCGACGGGTTGTCGACGGTGATGGTCTCGCCGGTTTTCAGTTCCAGCTCGTAGATCACGCTTGGCGCCGTGGTGATCAGGTCCAGGTCGTATTCGCGCTCCAGGCGCTCCTGGATGATCTCCATGTGCAGCATGCCGAGGAAGCCGCAACGGAAGCCGAAGCCCAGGGCGTCGGAGCTTTCCGGCATGTATTGCAGCGACGAGTCGTTCAGGGTCAGCTTCTGCAGCGCATCGCGGAAGTCCTCGAAGTCGTCGGAGCTGACCGGGAACAGGCCGGCGTAGACCTGCGGCTGGATCTTCTTGAAGCCTGGTAGCACTTCGACCTCAGGGGTCGAGGACAGGGTCAGGGTGTCACCGACCGGGGCACCGTGGATGTCCTTGATGCTGGCAATGATGAAGCCCACTTCGCCAGCCTTCAGGTCGGCGGTCTGGGTGTGTTTCGGGGTGAACACGCCCACGCTGTCGACCAGGTGCACCTTGCCGGTGGACTTGACCAGGATCTTGTCGCCTTTCTTGACGCGGCCGTGGCGCACGCGCACCAGCGAGACCACGCCCAGGTAGTTGTCGAACCAGGAGTCGATGATCAGTGCCTGCAGCGGCGCCTCGATATCGCCTTCCGGCGCGGGGATGGTCTGCACCAGGCGCTCGAGCACCTCGTCCACGCCCATGCCGCTCTTGGCACTGCAGGCCACGGCGTCGGTGGCGTCGATGCCGATGATCTTCTCGATCTCGTCCTTGACGCGATCCGGATCGGCCTGCGGCAGGTCCATCTTGTTCAGTACCGGCATGACCTCAAGGCCCTGCTCGATGGCGGTGTAGCAGTTGGCTACGGACTGGGCCTCGACGCCCTGGCCGGCATCCACCACCAGCAGCGCGCCTTCACAGGCCGCCAGCGAACGCGAGACTTCGTAGGTGAAGTCGACGTGGCCGGGGGTATCGATGAAGTTCAGCTGGTAGACCTTGCCGTCCTGCGCCTTGTAGTTGAGCGTGACGCTGTGGGCCTTGATGGTGATACCGCGCTCACGCTCCAGGTCCATGGAATCGAGCACCTGGGCTTCCATCTCGCGTGCCGACAGGCCACCGCACATCTGGATGAAACGGTCGGCCAGCGTCGACTTGCCATGGTCGATGTGGGCGATGATGGAGAAATTGCGGATATGACTCAAATCACTCACGGGTCAACACTCGAAAAGGCTGCGAGCCGGACGCCCGCCGAAAAATAGCCGGGAATTGTACCTTAAGCTGCCGGGATATGGGAGATTCCTCTATCGGGCTGTACACAGCATTCGCCCCTGCAATTGTGAACTTTCATGAAAAAGGGCAGCCGAAGCTGCCCTTTTCTCCTTGCCAAGCCGCTTATTCAGCCAGCTTGAAGGTAATGAAGCTGGCACGGCCCTGACGCAGCACGCGCATCGACACCGAACGGTTCTTCGGCAGTTCCTTGGCGATTTCGGTGAATTCCTTGGCCGAACCGATGGCCTGGTTGTTCAGGTGGCTGATCACGTCACCCGGGCGCAGGCCGATCATCGCGGCCGGGCCATCCTGGACTTCCTTGATGACCACGCCACCCTTGAGCTCCAGGGCTTTCTTCTGCTCGGCGGTCAGGTCGGCCACCGAGACGCCCAGGCGGTTGCTGCTGCGCTCGGCGCTGCCTTCGGCGCCGGTACCGATGTCGGCATCGTCGTCCGGCAGTGCGCCAACGCTGATGTCGAGGTTCTGGCGCTTGCCGTTGCGGATGATCTCCAGCTTGGCCTTTTCGCCGTCCTTGAGGCTGCCGACCAGGTGCGGCAGGTCGGCCGACATGACGATCGGCTGGCCGTTCATGCTCAGGATCACGTCACCCACCTGCAGGCCGCCCTTGGCTGCCGGGCCGTTTTCCAGCACCTGGGCCACCAGGGCACCGGCCGGCTTGTCCAGGCCGAACGACTCAGCCAGGTCCTTGTTGACCTCCTGGATCACCACGCCCAGCCAGCCGCGGCTGACCTTGCCGTCTTTCTTCAGCTGGTTGGAGACATCGATCGCCACATCGATCGGGATGGCGAACGACAGGCCCATGAAACCGCCGGAACGGGTGAAGATCTGCGAGTTGATACCCACCACTTCGCCGTTCATGTTGAACAGCGGGCCACCGGAGTTGCCCGGGTTGATGGCAACGTCCGTCTGGATGAACGGTACGTAGGTGTCGTTGGGCAGGGTACGGCCCTTGGCGCTGACGATACCTTTGGTCACCGAATGGTCGAAGCCGAACGGCGAACCGATGGCCAGTACCCACTCGCCCACTTTGAGCTTCTCGGAATCACCCAGCTTGACGGTCGGCAGGTTCTTGCCCTCGACCTTGAGCAGGGCCACGTCGGTGCGCGGATCGGTGCCGACCAGCTTGGCCTGCAGCTCGCTGCGGTCCGATAGGCGGACGATGATCTCGTCGGCATCGGCTACCACGTGGTTGTTGGTCAGCACGTAGCCATCGCTGGAAATGATGAAGCCCGAACCCAGCGACTGGGCCTCGCGCTGGCGGTCGCCACGCGGCGAACGCGGCTGCTGCGGCATGTTGCGCTCGAAGAACTCGCGGAACATCGGAGGCAGGCCTTCCAGGTCGGGCATCTGCCCGGCGGCCATGCGGCGGTCCGGCAGCTTCTGCTTGGTACTGATGTTGACCACGGCTGGCGAGGCCTGCTCGACCAGGGTAGTGAAGTCCGGCAGGGCTTCCTCGGCCTGGGCGCTGAGCACCTGGCCGAGCATCAGCACGGCGGCGAACATCGATAGGTAGGATTTCAAGCGTGGTATTGACATACGGCTCCCGTCACAACGAGCGGTAGTTTAGAAAGGCCCCTGCACAAAGCAGGAAAGGCCAGGCTCCAAGAAGCCTGACCTATAGAAAATTTGCCGATGGATTGCAAATGACAATGCTTTAATTTCATTTCAGAGGCATGTCCGCACGCCTTGGCATGGCCCGCACGCCAGGCCCGCAAATGCGCGCCATCACTGGCGCGCCTGGCCATCCTGGGGGCGCATCGACAGCGCCACACGCTCTGCGGTACCCAGCGGAATCTCGCCGACCACAGTGACCATCACCTTGCCCTTGGGCGTGTTCAGCCGACGCGAGACCGCCGAAGTCGGGCCAAGCTGGGTGCGCATGTCGGTCCCGCCCTCATCCTTTACCAGCTCGAGGAACACCGAGAAGCGCGCCAGGCCATCGTCGTACATCAGGCTGCTGACCGTGCTGTCATTCTTGGGGTCGCGGCGTACCGAGCTGTTGACCAGTTCGAAACCAGGCGGCAGCCAGTCCGAACGCCAGCCGGCGACCGTGTCATTGGCGGCAGCGGCCACATGCTGCACCGGCTTGCACGCAGCGCTGGCGCGCAGGTCGTCGTCGCTGGGTGCTTTGGTATCGAGACGGATCATCTGGAAGCGCTCCAGCAACTGCCCCTTGTCGTTGACCATCAACGAGCGCAGCGGCAGGCCGGTAGCACGGTCCAGGTGCAATTCGAAGGCATAACGGTGCTGGTCGCGCGGGGTGAGCGTCACGATCACGGCATCGCGCCCGGCGACCCGTGACTTGCCCGCCACGCTCAAGTCATACCAGCCCATCAGTTTCAGCGGATCAAGCACACGCTGCGCGGCGTCCGGGGGCGTCGTCACACCACTGACCAAGACCCCGCTGACGCACTCTACCTTGCCATCCACGCGCACGATCTCCTGGGCGGCGCCATCGAGCTGCAACAGCCGCTCGCTGACCTTGCCGTCGTCGACCCTGTGCCAGATCTCGTGGGAAGAGAAGCTGCCGTTGCGTTCGTAGACAAAAGAGCCTTGGTAGCTCTGCTTTTGCTCGGCCTGTGCCAGCTTGCTCAGCCACTCGCTCGCCTCGGGCGAGGAATTGGCCGCCAATGCTGGCACCGTCATGCAGCTGCCAATCAGCAGCGACAGGAGAGGTAGCGCGCGCATGATCCTCCTTACTTAACGGTTTTCCAGGCTGGCGGCGCGGGCATACGGCAATGCGGTTTCAGTGCCCTTGAGCGCAGATTCCTGGGCATGCTGGCGCAGGTAACCTGGCAGACGCTGGTCCCAGCCGGCCTGGTTCTGCAGCACGCCGTTGGCCATCGGCCCGGTCGGTTGCTCACTGCTCTCACTATAGCCTGCCAAAACGGCCGGGCCTTGTGCTTGTGGCACAGTCAGGCCTTGCTGGGCAGGTTGCTGGGCAGCAAGCTCGGCGCCAGTGATCTCGTCCTGGTTGTACATGCGCACACCGGCCAGCACCGCTACGGTGACCGAGGCAGCTACCGCCAGGCGGCCAATGCTGCGCCATGGCCCTTTCTTGGCCTTGGCCGGCACGGCTTCGTCAGCCAGCGCTGCAGACACCGCCGAGGCGATATCCAGGTTGGGCAGCAGCAGCTCCTTGTGCATGGCTGCGCGGG
Source organism: Pseudomonas sp. LSJ-87 (assembly GCF_032971465.1). Taxonomy (NCBI): domain Bacteria; kingdom Pseudomonadati; phylum Pseudomonadota; class Gammaproteobacteria; order Pseudomonadales; family Pseudomonadaceae; genus Pseudomonas; species Pseudomonas sp. LSJ-87. Next base: position 101,594 of record NZ_JAWJYQ010000022.1, read on the forward strand.
CAACCTGGTAACGCGACCAGGTGGCACGGGTTTCAGCATCGTCTACGGCGTTCAACACACGACGCAGTTCAAGCTCGTCCGCTTCGTTATCCATCACCGCGGACAGCGATTCCTGCAAAGCTTCACGACTCATGGCGGTTCCTCTCTTGGCTGTCGCCGCTGTCTCAGGTTTCCTGCAGCAAAGGTTGCAGGGCTTTGTCTATGGCCTCCCGAGCGCGGAAGATTCGAGAGCGCACGGTACCCACCGGACATTGCATGACACTGGCAATGTCTTCGTAACTCAGCCCGTCGAACTCGCGCAGGGTCAGTGCCGTGCGCAGGTCTTCAGGCAGTTGCTGGATGGTGCGATGGACAGTGCCTTCGATTTCATCCCGCAACAACGAGCGTTCTGGGGACTCGAGATCCTTGAGACCATGATCGCCGTCGTAAAACTCCGCATCCTCGGAGCTCACATCACTGTCTGGCGGCCGTCTTCCACGGGACACCAGGTAGTTCTTCGCCGTGTTGATGGCGATGCGGTACAGCCACGTATAGAACGCACTGTCTCCGCGGAAGTTGCCAAGCGCACGGTAGGCCTTGATGAAGGCTTCCTGTGCTACATCCTGGGCCTCGTGGGTATCGTGAACGAACCGCACGATCAACCCGAGAATCTTGTGCTGATACTTCAGCACCAACAGATCGAAAGCTCGCCTGTCACCGCGCTGAACGCGCTCGACAAGCTGCTGATCCTCTTCCTGGGTTAGCATGAACACTCCTCAGTGAACTCGAAGGAGCGTTGCAACAGCCATCGTTCAGGCTTGCAACCATAGACTCGGGCTTTGCGCAAAAGTTCTCCCCTCCAAGCAAGTTTCCTGCAGCCCTTGGTCGGGTTGCACGGAAGACGCGGCACGGTCACGGCCGGCTACGTCGATAATCAGGTTTCGAGTACGCAGGGACAGCCCGGACAGGCCCGCCGCCCTGCGTCGCCGCGGCAAGTTGTGGCGCGTGGGCAGCCTTCATAGGATTTCCGGCCATGTCGGAAAGTTCCCACAAAGGTTGTCGCGACCAGGCAAGTGGCATGGAAATTGGCCACCAGGGGCTGCTATAAAGGCAACCCGGCCAGCTTTAACGATAGTTTCACAATGCCATCGGCGCGTGACTATTGTGCCGCGCCCCTTCCAAAGAATACTAGTGTCCCGACATGAGCCAACAATTCCAACATGATGTCCTGGTGATCGGCAGCGGTGCCGCCGGTCTCAGCCTGGCACTGAACCTCCCCAGCCACCTGCGAGTCGCCGTGCTCAGCAAGGGCGACCTGGCCAACGGCTCGACCTTCTGGGCCCAGGGCGGTGTCGCGGCAGTGCTGGACAATACCGATACCGTGCAGTCGCATGTCGAGGACACCCTCAATGCCGGCGGCGGCCTGTGCCATGAAGAAGCTGTGCGCTTTACCGTCGAGCACAGCCGCGAAGCCATCGAGTGGCTGATCGAGCAAGGCGTGCCCTTTACCCGCGACGAGCATTACAGCGTCGACGACGGTGGCTTCGAGTTCCACCTGACCCGCGAAGGCGGCCATAGCCACCGGCGCATCATCCATGCCGCCGACGCCACCGGCGCAGCCATCTTCACCACGCTGCTGGAGCAGGCCCGCAAACGCCCGAATATCCAGCTGCTGGAGCAGCGCGTGGCGGTCGACCTGATTACCGAACGTCGCCTCGGCCTGCCCGGCGAGCGCTGCCTGGGTGCCTATGTGCTCGACCGCAACACCGGCGAGGTGGACACCTTCGGTGCGCGCTTCACCGTGCTGGCCACTGGCGGCGCGGCCAAGGTCTACCTGTATACCAGCAACCCCGATGGTGCTTGCGGCGACGGCATCGCCATGGCCTGGCGGGCCGGTTGCCGGGTGGCGAACCTGGAGTTCAACCAGTTCCACCCGACTTGCCTGTACCACCCGCAGGCCAAGAGTTTCCTGGTCACCGAAGCCCTGCGCGGCGAAGGTGCCCTGCTGCGCCTGCCCAATGGCGAGCGTTTCATGCCACGCTTCGACCCCCGCGAAGAACTGGCCCCGCGCGACATCGTGGCCCGCGCCATCGACCACGAGATGAAGCGCCTGGGTGTGGACTGCGTGTACCTGGACATCACCCACAAGCCGGCCGACTTCATCAAGAGCCACTTCCCCACCGTGTACGAGCGCTGCCTGGCCTTCGGCATCGACATCACCCGTCAGCCGATCCCGGTAGTACCTGCGGCGCACTACACCTGCGGCGGAGTGATGGTCGACGACCGCGGCCATACCGACGTGCCGGGCCTGTATGCCATAGGTGAAACCAGCTTCACCGGCCTGCACGGTGCCAACCGCATGGCCAGCAATTCGCTGCTGGAATGCTTCGTCTATGGCCGTGCCGCCGCGGCCGACATCCAGGCGCACCTGGATGAAGTGGTCATGCCCAAGGCCCTGCCCGGCTGGGACGCCAGCCAGGTCACCGACTCGGACGAGGACGTGATCATTGCGCACAACTGGGACGAACTGCGGCGCTTCATGTGGGACTACGTCGGCATCGTGCGCACCAGCAAGCGCCTGCAGCGAGCGCAGCACCGCATTCGCCTGCTGCTGGACGAAATCGACGAGTTCTACAGCAACTACAAGGTCAGCCGCGACCTGATCGAATTGCGCAACCTGGCGCAGGTGGCCGAGTTGATGATCCTGTCGGCCATGCAGCGCAAGGAAAGCCGCGGACTGCATTACACCCTGGATTACCCGGGGATGCTGGACGAGGCCAAGGACACCATTCTCAGCCCGATCTGAAATCGGCGTCGCGGCCTTCGCGGGCCCGCCCGCTCCCACAGGATTCCCACTGCCTTGCAGGCTTGCGCAGTACCTGTGGGAGCGGGCAAGCCCGCGAAGAAGCCAACTCGGTATGGTTTTATACCCGGCTCACCCCTGCCCACCTGCGCCGGCTGAATTTCAACCGCACCCGCAAGCGCCTGTGCTCATCAGCCCCCAGCGCATCCCGTGGCACGCATTGGCTCTCCCCCAACCAGCGCCCCGCCCGCACAAAGCGCAATACCACCAGCGCCGGCAACGCCACGCTGTCCCGGCACAAGCGCACCGGCTGCCAGCCACGGGCACGGCTGAACACCTGCCAGCCGCGCACATCACGGCGCAGGCCAACAACGGCATGCTCATGCGTCAGCAGAATACGTCGGGGAATGGCCCAGCCAGCGTGGGCAATACAGGCGGCGACAACAGCAAGGGCCGACCACCCGGTCAGCGGGCTCGCCCATACGGCAAACCACGCCAGTACCTGGCACCCCAGGTAGGCCGCCAGCAGCAGGCGCGAGCCTTGCCAGCGGCACTCGAAGCACTCACTTGGGCTGGACACGGTCCAGGATGATGCGAACCATGCGCTGCAGCTCCGGGTCTTCGGACTCGGTGCGCTCCATGAACCAGCCGAACATGTCCTGATCCTCGCAGCTCAACAGACGCACGTAGAGTTCGCGGTCGGTTTCGTTGAGCGTGGGGTAGACTTCCTGGGTGAAAGGCACCAACAGTACGTCCAGTTCCAGCATGCCGCGGCGGCTGTGCCAGAAAAGCCGGTTGAGTTCAGTTTGTTCGACCATGGGGCCCTCCTCGAATGGCCCGCCAGTATACAGCCAGGCGAGCGAAGCGACACCGGGCGTTGGTCTAGTCACCTACCTATTTTGTTACCGGCGTTCTATGATGGCCGCCAGTCTTTAGCCACCGCGATGACCCATGGCCGATTCCGCTTTCTTCTGCCCCCTGTCCCACGAGGGCATACTCGCCGTCCGCGGCTCCGATGCAGGCAAGTTCCTGCAAGGCCAGCTGACCTGCAACATCAACTACCTCAGCCCGGAACACGCCAGCCTCGGCGCCCGCTGCATGGTCAAGGGGCGCATGCAGTCGAGTTTCCGCATCCTGCCCGAAGGCAACGGCTACCTGCTGGCCATGGCCAGCGAGCTGCTCGACGCCCAGCTGGCCGACCTCAAGAAGTACGCCGTGTTCTCCAAGGCGACGCTGACCAATGAAAGCGCTGCCTGGGCACGCTTCGGCCTGCAAGGCGGCGATGCGGCGCTGCAGGCCCTGGGGCTCGATGTGCCTGCGGCAGCTGGCAGCACCATGCGCCACGACGGGTTGATCGCCATTGCCGTGTCCGCTGGCCGCGTGGAGCTGTGGGCACCGGCAGACAAAGCCGACAGCGTTCGCCAGGCGCTGGCCGCCGCACTGCCTGAAGGTAGCCTCGACAACTGGCTGCTGGGGCAGATTCGCGCCGGGATCGGCCAGGTAATGGGGCCGACCCGCGAGCTGTTCATCCCGCAGATGATCAACCTGCAGGCCGTCGACGGCGTCAGCTTCAAGAAAGGCTGCTATACCGGTCAGGAAATCGTTGCCCGCATGCAGTACCTGGGCAAGCTCAAGCGCCGCCAGTACCGCCTGGCACTGGACCAGCAGGCCATTCCGGCCCCGGGTGCCGAGATCTTCTCGCCCACCCATGGTTCGTCGGTTGGTGAAGTGGTCATTGCTGCCAGCAACGGCACAGGCTGCGAACTGCTCGCCGTGCTCAGCGCCGAAGCGGTGGAAGACGACAACCTGCACCTGGGCAGCCTGGAAGGCCCACGCCTGCAGGTGCTGACCCTGCCCTACGAACTGGACCGCGACCGGGAAATCCAGCGTTGACCAGCCTGCCCCGCCTACGTGGCGGGGCCGCACCACCACTGCGGTAGACACGCCCATGAACAAGCTGGCCGAGATGGTTCAAGCACAGTTGCTCGATGCCATCGAAAAGGATGACCTGGTCCTGCCGACCCTGCCCGAGGTTGCCTTGAGCATCCGCGAGGCGGCGGAAGACAGCGAGATCAGCGTAGCGGCCCTGAGCAAGGTGATCGGTCGCGATGCGGCCCTTTCAGCGCGCCTGATCAAGGTCGTCAACAGCCCACTGCTGCGCGCGGCGGTCGAGGTCACCGACCTGCACACCGCCATCACGCGGCTGGGCATCAACTACAGCTGCAACCTGGCCATTGGCCTGGTGATCGAGCAGATTTTCCACGCCCGGGCGCCGGCGGTGGAGCAGAAGTTACGTGATATCTGGGCCAACAGCCTGGATGTGGCGGGCATCAGCTACGAAATCTGCCGCCGCTTTACACAGCTCAAGCCCGACCAGGCCACCCTCGGCGGGCTGGTCAACCAGATTGGCGCACTGCCGGTGCTGATCTATGCCGAAGAGCACAACGAACTGCTGTCCGACCCGGTGTGCCTGCATTATGTGATCGAGCAGATCCAGCCGGTGCTGGGCGACAAGATCCTCAAGGCCTGGGAGTTTCCGGAGCAACTGGTCAACCTGCCGAGCCAGGTGCAGGACCTGGACCGGCAGACTGACAAGATCGACTACATCGACATCGTGCAGATCGCCCGCTGCATCAGCCAGCGCGGGCGCCACCGGCCGCTGGCAGCACTACCGGCATACCGCCACCTGGGCCTGCCGTACGGCACCGAGCTTGAAGTAGGTGAACTGATCGAGGCGCGGAGCATGTTGCGCTGACCGGTGTCAGCCTGTGCCGGCCTCTTCGCGGGTAAACCCGCTCCCACAGGTATAGCGCAGCCTTCAGCAGCGGCGCGGTCACTGTGGGAGCGGGTTCACCCGCGAAAGGGCGGTACAGGCAACACATCAATCCGCGATAAAACTCACCCGCACCCGCAACCCGCCCTTCGCACCGTCATGCAGGCTCACCTGTGCCAGGTGCGCCCGGCAGATCTCGCCGACAATCGCCAAGCCAAGCCCACTGCCCTGCGCACTGCGCCGGTAGAAGCGCTCGAATACCCGCTCACGCTCAGCCTCGGGAATCCCCGGCCCGTCGTCCTCCACCTCAAGCACCGCCGGCGCCAGCACCCGCAAGATCACGTTGCCGCCAGCCGGCGTATGCGCCAAGGCATTGTCCACCAGGTTGCTCAACAGCTCGTTGAGCAGCGTCGGCTCCCCCTTCAGCCACACCGGCGCCTCGGCCTCCAGGGCCAGCGCCACCCCGCGCTTGTGCGCCAGCGGTGCCATGGCCATGCCCAGCTCACGAGCCAACTGGCTCAGGTCCAGGCGCTGCGCCCCGCCTTCGGCAATCGCCCGCGCACCGTTCTCGACCCGCGCCAGCGACAGCAGCTGGTTGGCCAGGTGGGTCAGGCGGTCAGTGCCCTGGGCCGCGGACTCCAGTGTCTGCCGCCACTCCTGCGGCTCGGCCGAACGCAGGCCCAGCTCGACACGTGCCTTCAGCGCGGCCAGTGGCGTGCGCAACTCGTGGGCGGCGTCGGCGATGAACTGCGCCTGGCGCTCGAACTGGCCGCGCAAACGCTCGGTGAAATGGTTCAAAGCCCGCACCAGTGGGCCCAGCTCACGCTGCACCTGCACCACCGGCAAGGCCCGTAGGTCGTCCGGCTGGCGCTCTTCCACCGCCGTGCGCAGGCGCTCCAGCGGCCGCAACGCGGCACTCACGGCAAACCACACCATCACCAGCGCGCCCAGTGCCAGCATCCCCAGGCGCAGCAGGGTATCGGCCATCAGGCCACGGGCCATGCGCACCCGCGCTTCCTCGGTCTCGGCCACACGGATTTCCGCCATGCCGTTCATGTTCGGCTCGCTCACTGGCTTCAGCAGGCTGACCACGCGCACGTCCTGGCCCAGGTAGGTGGCGTTGTAGAACCGCGCCAGCGCCGGGTAATCGTCGGTACGCGGTGTGCCCGGCGGCGGCGCTGGCAGGTTCTCGTAGCCGGAAATCAGCCGCTGCTGGATGTCCAGCACCTGGTAGTAGATGCGCCCGGCACTGTCGTAGGCGAAGGTGTCCAGGGCCACGTAGGGCACATCTGCGCTCAGCGAGCCGTCACGCTGGGACAGACCTGCGGCAATGGTCCGCGCCGAGGCCAGCAGGGTCCGGTCGTAGGCGGTGTCGGCGGCCTCGCGGCCATTCCAATAAGCGCTCAGGCCGCTCGCCAGCATCAACACCACCAGCAACAAGGCCAGGTTGCCGAGCAAGCGCCCGCGCAGGCTGCCGTTGTCACGCATCGCGGTGCTCGAGCAGGTAGCCCAGGCCACGGAAGGTGACGATGGCCACCGGGTGGCCGTCGAGCTTCTTGCGCAGGCGGTGGATGTAGATTTCGATGGCGTCGGGGCTGGCTTCTTCGTCCAGGCCGAACACCTGGGCGGCCAGTTGCTCCTTGCTCATCACCCGGCCCGGTCGGGCGATCAGCGCTTCCAGTACGCTCTGTTCGCGCGAGGTCAGGGTCAGGTTTTCGCCACCCAGGGCAAAGCGCCGGGTGTCCAGGTCGTACACCAGCGGCCCGCAGCTTTGCTGGCGCTCGCCACCGAGCACGCTGCGCCGCAGCAGGGCCTTGACCCGTGCCTCCAGTTCGGTCAGCTCGAACGGCTTGGCCAGGTAGTCGTCGGCGCCCAGGTTCAGCCCGTGGACCCGGTCCTTGACGTCACTGCGCGCGGTCAGCATCAGCACCGGCAGGGTCTTGCCACGGCCGCGCAGGCGCGCCAGCACCTCGAAGCCGTCCATGCGCGGCAAGCCGACATCCAGCACGGCCACGGCGTATTCCTCGCTGGCCAGGGCCAGGTCGGCGGCCACGCCGTCATGCAGCACATCCACGGTCAGGCCATGGCTTTTCAAGGCCTGGGCCACGCTTTCGGCCAGTTGCAGGTGGTCTTCGACCAGCAGCACACGCATCGGATTCTCCCTGCTCGGGTGGGACGGTGGCGCGGAGTGTACCGCTGTCGGCAGGCCTGTGAAGCCCTGTCAACAAACCTTTCACGCTGAAAGGTTAGCGAAAGGTTGGTTACCTAGCATCGCACCACGGTCGCCCTTCGCGCCGAAAAAAGCACCAGCAAGGTGCAACGAATAAGAACAATAAACGGAGCCATCAGTGATGCTGTCATCGCAGCCGCAGGCGTTCGCGCCTACCCGTTCCTTTGCCGCACGCCCCTCCGCCATCGCCAGCGCCCTTGCGCTTGCCGGTGTCGCCCCGATGAGCCAGGCCGCCTTCTTCGAAGACAGCACGGCCACCTTCGAAACCCGCAACATGTACTTCAACCGCGATTTCCGCGACGGCACCAGTGCGCAGCAATCCAAGCGCGACGAGTGGGCCCAGGGCTTCATGCTCAACTTCGAGTCTGGCTACACCCATGGCACCGTGGGCTTCGGCCTGGATGCGCTGGGCATGCTCGGCATCAAGCTCGACTCCAGCCCCGACCGCACCGACACCGGCCTGCTGCCGACCCACGATGACGGCAAGGCCGCCGACGAGTACTCCAAGCTCGGCCTGACCGGCAAGGTGAAGGTGTCGCAGACCGAACTGAAGATCGGCACGCTGATCCCCGAACTGCCAACCCTGCAGCCCAACGATGGGCGCATCCTGCCGCAAACCTTCGAAGGCGGCCTGCTCACCTCGAAGGAGGTCAAGGGCCTGACCTTCACCGGCGGCCGACTGGACAAGGCCAAGGACCGCAACGACACCAACTGGGAAGACCTGGCCCTGAACAACAAGAACGGCCGCTTCGGTGGCTCGTTCAGCGCCGACAACCTGGACCTGGCCGGCCTCGACTACCAGTTCACCGATCGCATCACCGGCAGCTACCACTTTGCCCAGCTCGACGATATCTACCGCCAGCACTTCATCGGCATGGTCGCCACCCAGCCATGGGGCCCGGGCACCTTCGGCGCCGACCTGCGCCTGGCCGTGAGTGACGACGCTGGCGCCGCCAAGGCCGGTAACATCGACAACACCACCGTCAACGGCATGCTCAGCTACGCCCTGGGCGGGCACAAGGTCAGCGCCGCCTGGCAGCAGCTGTCCGGCGACAGCGCCTTCCCGTACGTCGATGGTGCCGACCCGTACCTGGTCAACTTCGTCCAGATCAACGACTTCGCCGGCGCCGACGAGCGCTCCTGGCAGGCACGCTACGACTACAACTTCGCCGCACTCGGCGTGCCCGGCCTGACCTTCATGACTCGCTACATCAGCGGCGACAACGTCAGCCGCGCGGCCGGCGGCGAGGGCAAGGAGTGGGAGCGCAACACCGAACTGAAGTACGTGGTACAAAGCGGCCCGTTGAAGAACGTCGCCGTGCGCCTGCGCAACGCCACCTTCCGCTCCAACTTCGCCCGCGACGCGGACGAGGTGCGGCTGCTGGTGAGCTACAGCGTGGCGCTGTGGTAACCCCATAGCGATAACTTGATAACAACAACGCTCACGGAGATAGACGATGACCTTTTCACTGCGCCGCCTCGTCCTCGCTACCGGCTGCCTGCTGTTGGCCGGCAACGCCCTCGCTGCCGAACCGAAACGCCCCGAATGCATTGCCCCCGCCTCGCCCGGCGGCGGCTTCGACCTGACCTGCAAACTGGTGCAGAGCGCTCTGGTGCAGGAAAAGATCCTCACCAAGCCGATGCGCGTCACCTACATGCCCGGCGGTGTCGGCGCGGTGGCCTACAACGCCGTGGTCGCCCAGCGCCCGGCCGATGCCGGCACCCTGGTGGCCTGGTCCAGCGGCTCGCTGCTGAACCTGGCCCAGGGCAAATTCGGCCGCTTCGACGAGAACGCGGTGAAATGGCTGGCCGCAGTCGGCACCAGCTACGGCGCCATCGCAGTGAAAAGCGACTCGCCCTACAAGACCCTCGACGACCTGGTCGCGGCGTTGAAGAAAGACCCGAGCAAGGTGGTGATCGGCTCCGGCGGTACCGTCGGCAGCCAGGACTGGATGCAGACCGCCCTGATCGCCAAGGCCGCCGGCATCAACCCGCGTGACCTGCGCTACGTGGCCCTGGAAGGCGGCGGCGAAATCGCCACGGCGTTGCTGGGCGGGCATATCCAGGTAGGCTCGACCGACATCTCCGACTCCATGCCGCACATTCAGAGCGGCAACATGCGCATCCTCGCGGTGTTCTCGGAAAACCGCCTGGACGAGCCCGAGATGAAAGACATCCCCACCGCCAAGGAGCAGGGCTACGACATCGTCTGGCCGGTGGTACGCGGTTTCTACCTGGGGCCAAAGGTGAGCGACGAGGACTACGCCTGGTGGAAACAGTCATTCGACAAGATGCTGGCCTCGGAAGACTTCGCCAAGCTGCGTGACCAGCGCGAACTGTTCCCCTTCGCCATGACCGGCGCAGAGCTGGACGGCTATGTGAAGAAGCAAGTGGCTGACTACAAGGCACTGGCCAGGGAGTTTGGCCTGATCCAGTAACACTGGCCGGAGTTACCACAATCCCTGTGGGAGCGGCCTTGTGTCGCGATGGGCCGCACAGCGGCCCCTGTCTCAGCCGATGCGATGCTTCAGACAGATCGCAGTGGCAGGTTTTGCGGCCGCTTCGCGCCCGATCGCGACGCAAGGCCGCTCCCACAGGATTTGCATCTCGCTTGAGTGATCCCAACGAGGATTCCTTCATGATCCTGCAACGCATCTTCGCCCTGGCCCTGCTGGCGGTGTGCGCCGCCCTGGCCGTGATGGCCTGGCCTTACCAGGCGGCGTTTTCCTATGAACCGGTGGGCCCGCGCGCCTACCCGCTGTTGATGCTCGGCCTGCTTTGCCTGGGCCTGCTGTACCTGGTGTTCCGCCCCACGCCCATCGTGCGCAAGGACGACGAACCGGAACTGGACCGCGAAACCCTGATCAAGATCACCGCCTGCGTCGGCCTGCTGATCGTTTTCGCCAGCACCTTCGAAGCCCTGGGCTTCATCCTCAGCGCCATCCTGGTCGGTGTGCCCATGGCCCGCCTGTACGGCGGCCGCTGGCTGCACAGCGCCATCGTGGTGGTGGGCATGAGCCTGTTCCTCTACTGGCTGTTCGACCGCGTGATGGACGTGCCCCTGCCCCTTGGCCTGCTGAGCGTACTGGAGAACTGACACATGGATACCTTGAGCTACCTGGGCCAGGGCTTCGGCGTCGCCCTGTCCCCCTACAACCTGGTCACCGCCCTCTCCGGCACGCTGATCGGCACCGTGGTCGGCCTGCTGCCGGGCCTGGGCCCGATCAACGGCGTGGCCTTGCTGATTCCCATCGCCTTCGCCCTCGGCCTGCCGCCGGAGTCGGCGCTGATCCTGCTGGCGGCGGTGTACCTGGGCTGTGAGTACGGTGGGCGCATCAGTTCGATCCTGCTGAACATCCCCGGCGAAGCCTCGACCGTGATGACCACCCTCGACGGCTACCCTATGGCCCGCAATGGCCTGGCTGGCGTAGCGCTGTCGCTGTCGGCCTGGAGTTCGTTCATCGGTGCGCTGATCGCCACCTGCGGCATGGTGCTGTTTGCCCCGCTGCTGGCGAAATGGGCAATCGCCTTCGGCCCGGCGGAGTACTTCGTGCTGATGGTGTTCGCCATCGTCGCCCTCGGTGGCATGGCCGGCGACAAGCCGCTGAAAACCTTCATTGCCGCACTGATCGGCCTGTTCCTGTCGGCAGTCGGCATCGATGCCAACAGTGGCGTGTACCGCTTCACCGGCGACAGCGTGCATCTGGCCGACGGCATCCAGTTCGTGGTGCTGGTGCTGGGCCTGTTCTCCATCAGCGAAATCCTCCTGCTGCTGGAAAAGACCCACCATGGCCACCAGGCAGTCAAGGCTACCGGGCGCATGCTGTTCAACTTCAAGGAAGCGGCCTCGGTGTTCGTGGTCAACATCCGCTGCGGCCTGCTGGGCTTCATCATGGGTGTGCTGCCTGGCGCCGGTGCAACACTGGCCAGCGCCGTGGCCTACATGACCGAAAAACGCCTGGCAGGTGACAAGGGCAAGTTCGGCAAGGGCGACGCCCGCGGCCTGGCCGCCCCGGAAACCGCCATCGGCGCCTCCTGCTGTGGCGCCCTGGTACCGATGCTGACCCTGGGCGTACCCGGCTCGGGCACCACTGCGGTTATGATCGGCGCACTGACCTTGTACAACATCACCCCGGGCCCACTGCTGTTCGAACAGCAGCCAGACATCGTCTGGGGCCTGATCGCCTCGCTGTTCATCGCCAACATCATGCTGGTGATCCTCAACATCCCGATGATCCGCATCTTCACCCGCATCCTCGCCGTGCCGAACTGGGCGCTGGTGCCGGTGATCGCCATCATCACGGGGATCGGGGTGTACGCCGTGCATGCCACCACCTTCGACCTGTTCCTGATGGTCGGCATCGGCATCATGGGCTATATCCTGCGCAAGCTGGACTTCCCGCTGTCGCCGATCCTGCTCGGCTTCATCCTCGGTGGGCTGATGGAGCAGAACCTGCGCCGGGCGCTGTCGATCTCCAACGGCGAACTGGGCATCCTCTGGTCGAGCCCGATCAGCATGTCGGTATGGGTACTGACCATTTGCATGCTGACCCTGCCGCTGCTGCGCATCTGGCGCAAACGCAGCCAGCAGCGCCGGGCGATGGCCGATGCCTGATCGCTCGTTGCCGTTGTTTGTCGCGACCGGGCTGGTCGGCCTCGCTGGCGGTTTTGCCGCCAGCAAGGTCGGCTGGCCTTTGCCGTGGATGGTCGGCTCGTTGCTGGCGATCATCCTGGTGCGCTGCCTGACACCCTGGCAGCTGCCGGAAATCCCCAATGGTCGCAAATGCGGGCAGTGGATCATCGGCATCGGTATCGGCCTGCACTTCACCCCGGCGGTGATCGAGCAGGTGGCCAGCCATTTCGCACTGATCTTTTTCGGCGCGCTGTTCACCACCCTGTCCAGCGTGATCAGCGTATGGCTGTTGCGGCGCACCGGTGAAGACCGTGCCACGGCGTTCTTTGCCAGCATGCCGGGCGGTTCGGGGGAGATGGTCAACCTTGGCGCGCGCAACGGCGCGGTGCTCAGCCAGGTAGCGGCGGCGCAGAGCCTGCGCGTGCTGGCGGTGGTACTGTGCGTGCCGGCGCTGTTCAAGTTCCTGCTGGGTGACGGGGTACCGCTGAATCACACCGGCAGTGTGAGCTGGGGCTGGCTGGCGCTGATTGCGCCGCTGGGCGTTGCCGTCGCCCTGCTCTGGCAGCGCTTGCGCCAGCCCAACCCGTGGCTGTTCGGGCCATTGCTGGTGGCAGCCACCGTGAGCCTGGCGGGCAACCTGCAGATAACCCTGCCCAATGGCGCCAGCCAGATCGGCCAGTGGTTGATCGGCAGTGGCCTGGCCTGCCACTTCAACCGCGCGTTCTTCCGCCGCGCACCGTCGTTCCTGGGGCGTACCCTGGTGGCCACGGCGTTGTGCATGGCAATTGCCGGCAGCGCCGCTTGGGTATTGAGCGTCATGACCGCGCTGGATCTGCGCTCGCTGACATTGGGGATGATGCCGGGCGGAATTGCCGAGATGAGCCTGACGGCAGAGACCCTGCAACTGTCGGTGCCGCTGGTGACGGCGCTGCAGGTGATGCGCTTGTTGTTCGTGCTGTTTCTGGCAGAGCCGTTGTTCCGGGTGTGGAACGCAACCCCGGAATGACTGTGACGGCCTCTTCGCGGGTAAACCCGCTCCCACAGGGACCACACAAGCCCTGAGGGTAGTGCAGTACCTGTGGGAGCGGGTTCACCCGCGAAGACGGCAACGCGGTATGTCAGGCCATTACAATGGCGGCAACGCCCAGTTGATCGGCGCCAGCCCGCGCTGCTGGAGGAAACTGTTGGCCCGGCTGAAATGCCCGCATCCCAGGAACCCACGGTAAGCCGACAACGGCGATGGATGCACCGATTTCAGCACCAGATGCTTGGTCCCGTCGATCAGCTTCTGCTTGCTTTGCGCATGCGAGCCCCACAGCAGGAACACCACGTTCGGGCACTGCTCGCTGACCACCTGGATGACCCGGTCGGTAAAGAACTCCCAGCCCTTCTTGGCATGCGACGCGGCATTGGCGCGCTCCACGGTCATGGTCGTGTTGAGCAACAGCACGCCCTGCTCGGCCCAGCTCTGCAGGTAGCCATGGTTGGCAATCGGGATGTTCAGGTCGCGCTGCAGCTCCTTGTAGATGTTGACCAGCGATGGTGGCGTGGCCACGCCCGGCTGCACCGAGAAGCACAGGCCATGCGCCTGGCCCGGCCCGTGGTACGGGTCCTGGCCGAGGATGACCACCTTCACCTGGTCCAGCGGCGTCGAGTTGAGCGCATTGAAGATCAACGGCCCTGGCGGGTAGATCTCTTTGCCGGCGGCGTACTCGCCGCGCAGGAACTCGCGCAGCTGATGCATGTAGGGCTGGTCGAATTCGGCGCGCAAGGCGGCCTTCCAGCTGGGTTCGAGTTTGATGCGATCGTCGTCAGTCATGGGGCCTTCCATAAACAATGGCGCGACACTAGGTAAGCCCTTCCCGCTTGTCAAACGATCCGACCGACGACCGGCATGTTCGGCCAGGCAAGCCATACTTGTCCGATGACTTGCGCGAGGTAGTCCATGACCATTCATTGCGAGGTACTCACCGGCGCCGATGGCGCCCGCATCGGCATCGCCACCCTGGATGCGCCCAAGGCGCTCAATGCCCTGAACCTGCCGATGATCGAGGTATTGGGCGAACAGTTGCACGCCTGGGCTCGCGACCCCGGGATCGTCTGCGTGCTGCTGCGCGGCAATGGGGCCAAGGCCTTCTGCGCCGGCGGCGATGTGCGTGCGCTGGTGCAAGCCTGCCGCGACCACCCCGGCAGCGTCCCCCCGCTGGCCGCCACCTTCTTCGCCGCCGAATATCGCCTGGACTTTGCCCTGCACACCTATCCCAAGCCGCTGCTGTGCTGGGGGCACGGGCATGTGCTGGGCGGCGGCATGGGCCTGCTGCAGGGCGCCAATGTACGTATCGTCACCCCCAGCAGTCGGCTGGCCATGCCGGAAATCAGCATCGGCCTGTACCCGGACGTGGGCGCCAGCTGGTTCCTTGCCCGCCTGCCGGGCAAGCTGGGGTTGTTCCTCGGCCTGACAGGCGCGCCGATCAATGCCCACGACGCCTTGGACCTCGGCCTGGCCGACCGCTTTCTGGGTGAGTACCAGCAAGAGGCGCTGATCGAAGAACTGCTGCAACTGAACTGGCAGGAACAGACTGCCCTGCAACTGAACAGCCTGCTCAAGGCCGAACAGCACCGCGCCTGCGCCGAGTTGCCCGAAGCCCGGTGGCTGCCGCGGCGACAGGTGATCGATCAGTTGCTCGACGTGGCCGACGCAGCAGCCGCCTGGCGTGCGCTCGAGGGGCTCAAGCACCACGACGACCCGCTGCTGGCAGATGCCGGCCAACGGTTGCATGAAGGTTGCCCGCTGACCGCACACCTGGTGTGGGAACAGATCCGCCGGGCACGCCACCTGTCGTTGGCGCAGGTGTTTCAGATGGAGTACAGCATGAGCCTGAACTGCTGCCGCCACCCGGAATTCAGCGAAGGCGTGCGTGCGCGCTTGCTGGACAAGGACAACCAGCCGCACTGGCACTGGCCCGATGTGGCGCAAGTGCCGGCGGCGGTGGTGGAGGCGCATTTTGCCAAAGTGTGGGAGGGTCGGCATCCGCTGGCGGATCTCGGGTAGCTTCGAGAAACTGGGGCTGCCTTGCAGCCCATCGCGACACAAGGCCGCTCCTACAAGCGGATCGCGGTCCCCTGTGGGAGCGGCCTTGCGTCGCGAAAGGGGCGCAACGCGCCCCCGAATGTCAATTCATCTACCGCTGCCAATTCCCCCCTTGCCCATGCCCACGCCGCCCGTCCCCGCGCCGGTCACCATCCCCACGGCCGTTGGAGTGCCAACGGTCATTCTGCTGGTAGCGCTGGCTGCCACCGCGATAATCATGACGGTCACGGTCGCGCCCATAGTCATACCGCTGGCGGTTGCCATAGTCATAGCGTGGGTTGCCATGCCACTGCTTAATCCCCGGCTGTGGATGAGACCGGTAGTGAGGCGCAGGCGCCGAGCGGTAGTAGTAACGCGGCGCCGGCTGGTAGTAATAGCGCTGTTGCGGCGTTACGTAATAGCGGTCATAGCGGTAATAATCCGGTGACACATAACGGTCGGAATAGTAGTGGTCCGACCGGTAATAGCCCCCGCTCTCGTAATACGGAACGCAGGCGGAAGTCATCAGCCCCAGCAGGGCGATCAACAGGATTCGATAGGACATGGCGGCCTCCTGGACCGCTGGAGTGCCCGAACAGCGGCGCTGGCGAGCATCGATGCGAAATGCGATCATCGACATTGAATAAGACAGTGCCGCCAAGGTGCAGTGCCATTTCTGCAACAATTTGATACAGGTGAGCGGCAGCCATGCCCGACAACCAGCACTGCCCCGCTTGTGGCGCCCTCAACCAGTGCAGCCTGGCCGACCCGCGCCGGGCCACCCAGGCCTGCTGGTGTTACAGCGTGACCATCGACCCTGCCGTGCTCGAGGCCTTGCCCGCCGAGCTGCGCGACAAAGCCTGCCTGTGCCCGCGCTGCGCCGCCGTCGAAGAACAACTTCGCTCCCCCGCTTCCGACTGACCGTTTGCCATGCGCCTCGACCGTTTCCTCGCCAACCTGCCCAGCCACAACCGCCAGCAAGTCCGTCTGATGCTGGCGCAACGCCGTGTGCGGCTGGATGGCCAGGTGGTCAGCGACCCGCTGGCCGAGGTGCGCGAATTCAGCCGCGTGGAGCTGGACGACCAGCTGCTGCAGGCTGGCCGCCCGGCGCGCTACCTGATGCTGCACAAGCCCGCTGGCTGCGTCAGCGCCACCCAGGACCCGCAACACCGCACTGTGCTCGACCTCCTGCCCGCCGCGTTGCGTGAGGACCTGCACATTGCCGGGCGCCTGGACTTCAACACCACCGGCCTGATGATCCTGACCAACGATGGCCAATGGTCACGGCGGCTTACCCAGCCCGCGACCAAGCTGCCCAAGCACTACCTGGTGGAAACCGAGGACGAGATTGGCGAGCACTATGTGGCCAAGTTCCTGGAGGGTTTCTACTTCGCCTTCGAAGACCTCACCACCCTGCCCGCCCAACTGGACATCCTCGGGCCGCGCCAGGCACGGCTGGCGATCGTCGAAGGGCGCTATCACCAGGTGAAGCGCATGTTCGGCCATTTCGACAACAAGGTGGTGGGGTTGCATCGGGAGAGCATGGGGGCGATCCGGCTGGACCCGGGGTTGGCGCCAGGGGCGTTTCGTGAGCTGACGGCGGATGAAATAGCGACGGTCTAGACAGCCTGTACCGGCCTCTTCGCGGGCACGCCCGCTCCCACAGGTACACCACAGGCCTCCGGGCTGGTGTGATCCCTGTGGGAGCGGGCGAGCCCGCGAAGAGGCCGGACCAGACAGATCAGGGTCGTCATACGACCGCTCAGCGACAAAAGTCACATTTTCCCCCGAACGGCACTTGCGGGATCCCCGACCCACTGCTTGAATCCAAATCGTCAGTCTGCATGTGACTACCAAGTCACACCCGCAGTCGAAGACACCTTTTGCCGGCCACCCAGGGCCTCGATGCCTTGGGGCACGGCAAATTGCCCGCCAAAAACAATACCGTCGACGCAAGTGCCAAGGATCGACACAGGGCCCCCCGGTATCTCTTCAGGCAAATGCCTACCTGTCATAAAGAACGTGCACCCTAGGTGACGCGAATACCCTTTTTGCGCCAGGAGTCGATGACATGAGGCCAGAAATCGCTGTACTTGATATCCAAGGTCAGTATCGGGTTTACACGGAGTTCTATCGCGCGGATGCGGCCGAGAATACGATCATCCTGATCAATGGCTCGCTGGCCACCACGGCCTCGTTCGCCCAAACGGTACGTAACCTGCACCCGCAGTTCAACGTAGTACTGTTCGACCAGCCATACGCGGGCAAATCCAAACCGCACAATCGCCAGGAACGCCTTATCAGCAAGGAGACCGAAGCGCATATTCTCCTTGAGCTGATCGAGCACTTCCAGGCAGACCACGTGATGTCGTTCTCGTGGGGTGGCGCAAGTACGCTGCTGGCGCTGGCGCACCAGCCGCGGCACGTGAAGAAAGCTGTAGTGAGTTCGTTCTCACCGGTGATCAACGAACCGATGCGCGACTACCTGGACCGTGGTTGCCAGTACCTGGCCGCCTGCGACCGCTATCAGGTCGGCAACCTGGTCAACGACACCATCGGCAAGCACCTGCCGTCACTGTTCAAGCGCTTCAACTACCGCCACGTCAGCAGCCTGGACAGCCACGAGTACGCGCAGATGCACTTCCACATCAACGAGGTGCTGCAACATGACCTGGAGCGGGCGCTGGATGGTGCACGCAATATCGACATCCCGGTGCTGTTCATCAACGGCGACCGCGACGAGTACACCACGGTCGAAGATGCGCGGCAGTTCAGCAAGCACGTGGGCCGCAGCCACTTCAGCGTGATCCGCGACGCAGGCCACTTCCTGGACATGGAAAACAAGACCGCTTGCGAGGACACCCGCAGCGTCATGCTGGGGTTCCTGAAGCCAACCATGCGTGAACCTCGTCACCGTTACCAGCCTGTAAAACAGGGGCAGCATGCATTGGCCATCTGAGCAGCTCGGCGTCCTGTGGATGAGACCCGCAAGCCAGGGGGCGCCGACAAGCTTTTTTATAACTTGGGCTTCTAATTCGTTGAGGGTTCTGGTAAAAAGTGCTGCGCAAACGCGGGTATAGTTTAGTGGCAAAACGAAAGCTTCCCAAGCTTTAGTTGAGGGTTCGATTCCCTCTACCCGCTCCACATCGCATTCCCGCATGGCGTTCCCGCAACGTCATCGCTGTCAAAAGGAGCCCAGGCTCCTTTTTTCGTTTCTCCCCCTCCCTTTGATCTGCCCCATGGCCATTTGCCTGCCGATCCGCTTCAATGCGTGGATGGATTCGTGAAGCATTTCGAAAGGACGACGCATGTTTCTCTCCCGCTGGCTACCGGGCCTTGCCAACCTGCTGCACTACCGCCGCGAGTGGTTCCACGCCGACCTGCAGGCCGGCCTCTCGGTGGCAGCGATCCAGATTCCCATAGCCATCGCCTACGCGCAGATCGTCGGCCTGCCGCCGCAGTACGGCCTGTACGCCTGTGTGCTGCCGATGATGGTCTACGCCCTGATCGGCAGCTCGCGCCAGCTGATGGTAGGCCCTGACGCCGCCACCTGCGCGATGATCGCCGGCGCCGTGGCGCCGTTGGCCATGGGCGAGCCGCACCGCATTGCCGAACTGTCGGTGATCGTCACCTTGCTGGTCGGGGTAATGCTGATCGCGGCCGGGGTGGCCCGGGCCGGGTTCATCGCCAGCTTCTTCTCGCGGCCGATCCTGATCGGCTATCTCAACGGTATCGGCCTGAGCCTGATCGCCGGGCAGTTGTCCAAGGTGGTGGGGTTCAAGATCGAGGGCGACGGCTTCATCCTCAGCCTGATCAACTTCTTCCAGCGCCTGGGCGAAATCCACTGGGTGACGCTGCTCATCGGCCTCGCCGCACTGGGCCTGCTGATCTGGCTGCCACGGCGCTACCCCCGCCTGCCTGCAGCGCTGACGGTGGTGGCGCTGTTCATGTTGCTGGTCGGCCTGTTCGGCCTCGACCGCTTCGGCGTCGCCATTCTCGGCCCGGTGCCTGCCGGCATCCCGCAGCTGGCCTGGCCACACAGTAACCTGGCAGAAATGAAAAGCCTGCTGCGCGACGCCCTGGGTATCGCCACCGTCAGCTTCTGCAGCGCCATGCTTACCGCACGCAGCTTTGCCGCCCGGCACGGCTACGCGATCAACGCCAACCACGAATTCGTCGCCCTGGGCGTAAGCAACCTGGCTGCCGGCGTTTCCCAGGGTTTTGCCATCAGCGGCGCAGACTCGCGCACGGCGGTCAACGACATGGTCGGTGGCAAGAGCCAACTGGTGGGCATCATCGCCGCGCTGGTCATCGCCCTGATCCTGCTGTTCTTCACCGCGCCGATGGCGTGGATCCCGCAGGCCGCGCTGGGCGCCGTACTGCTGATGGCCGGCTGGGGGCTGATCGACATCAAGTCGCTGGGGCACATTCGCCGCCTGAGCCGCTTCGAGTTCTGGCTGTGCCTGCTGACCACGGTCGGCGTTCTGAGCCTGGGTGTGCTGCCCGGTATCGTGTTCGCCGTGACCCTGGCGATCCTGCGCCTGCTGTACAGCATCTATCAGCCCACCGACGCGGTGCTGGGCTGGCTGCCGGGCACCGAAGGCCAGGTGGACATCCGCAAACACAAGGATGCCCGCACCGTGCCAGGCCTGGTGGTGTACCGCTTCGACGACGCGATCCTGTTCTTCAACGCCGACTACTTCAAGATGCGCCTGCTCGAGGCGGTGCAGAGCCAGGACCAGCCCAAGGCCGTGCTGTTCGATGCCGAAGCGGTAACCAGCATCGACGTCAGCGGCATCGCCGCCCTGCGCGAAGTGCGCGACACCCTGGCCGCCCAGGGCATCTTCTTCGCCATCGCCCGCGCCCGCGGCACCTTCCTGCGCATGCTGGTGCGCTCGGGGATGGCCCGCGAGATGGAAGACAAACTGCTGTTCGGCTCGGTGCGGGCGGGCATTCGCGCCTATCGGGTTTGGCGCAACAGGAGTCGTATTGTGAAGGTGACTGAACAAGGCTGACGGGCGAGTTGATGCCACAAATTTGCCTCCTACAGAGAAAAGGACTACTCGGCATTCGGAAAGGGATGATGGGCTAGCGACAACCTTGTTCGCTAGCCTCGTTTTCCCGCTCTGAAAACACGGCCGGGCACTCCCTTATCTGTAGCGCTGGATAACCGGCAGCTACGCCAATGGCGTACACTCTGCTATGCTTTTCACTGAAACAACCTTGTTCACCAAACGAGTCAGAGAACTCCTTGATGATGACACCTATCGCTTGCTGCAAGTCAGGCTCATGGCTTCACCTGAGACAGGAGACCTGATTGAGGGAACCGGTGGCCTACGCAAAATACGAGTGCCCGCTAACGGGCATGGAAAACGCGGTGGTGCCAGGGTTATCTACTACCACTTCATATCCAGATCACAGATAGCCATGCTCTACATCTACGGCAAAAATGAGCAGCCCGATCTGTCCAGCGAGCAGCGCAAGGCATTGAAGTCCATCATTGAACACTGGAGGCATGCATGAACCGCTTTTTTGACGAACTGATGGAGAGCGTTCAACAGATGGACGACATCGTCCAGGGCAAGTGCGCGCCGTCTCGCGAATTCGCAATCGATGCTCTTCAGGTACGAAGCATCCGCAGGGCAACAGGGCTTTCACAAGTACGCTTTGCCGAGATGATCGATGTTCAGGTCGCCACGCTGAGAAATTGGGAACAAGGCCGACGAGAACCGACCGGGCCAGCCAAGGCATTGTTACGTGCGATACGCAACGATCCAGATCATGTACTGAAGGCCCTTGCTCACTGACATAGGCCCGCCTGACCAGCATGATCACCTGTGACCGACTGTTCAGCGCTTTGGCCGCTACAAACCGTCCGCCTGCAACCATTCAGTATCCCAACCTCTCCAGCATCACCACCTCAGGCTCCGCCGGACGCTGATAGAACCGTAGCAACGCCCCCGTGCGGTTGGTAAAGATCCCGTCGACACCTGCCTTCATCGCCTTGTCGAAGTCCACCGGTTCGTCGAGGGTGTACGCATGCACCAGCAAATCCCGCGCCTGGCTGGCCTGGTTCATCCAGGGCTGGATCAGGTCGGCATAGCTCTGTTCGCCCAGATGAGTGCGCATGGCAGAAGGCCCCGTACCGACCGCACCGCCCTGCCTGGCCTGATCGAGCCAGCGCAGGAATTCTGCCTGGTCCTTCGGCTGCTGACGGGCATAGAACGCGGCCTTGTCGGTTTCACCCGAGTCAGCGAAATCCTGCCCGGAAGCGGGCTCGATGTTTTTTGTCCCCACCCACAGCAGGAGCACCTTCGGCACCTGCGGCATGGCCTCGTGCAGCAACGCCAGGCTGTTGCGGTCGAAGGTCTGCAACACCACACGGCCTGGCCGGTCGAGCCAGCCGCGGGCTGCGAGGCGCGCCTTCAGGTCCTGCTCGATACCCGGGAACTGCTTGGGGACCTTGGTCTCGATGTACAACCCGGGGTGCCGCTCGGGGTTGCCTTCGGCGATGTCGATGACCTCGTCCAGGGTGAGGATCGGCAGTTTGCGGAAAGAGGCCCGGGCGCGCGCCGGGTAGGCCTGGTTGAACCAGCTGCCAGCATCCAGCGACTTCAGCTCGGCGAGCGTGAAGGCGCTGACCGGGCTGTCCTTTCGCTCTGGGAAGCGCTCGGCGACATCGCTGGTACGCGACAGCACATCGTCATGGACCACCACCAGCACGCCGTCACTGCTGCGTTGCAGGTCGAGTTCCAGGTAGTCGGCGCCCTGGTCGCGGGCCAGCAGGTATGCAGGGGTGGTGGATTCCGGGGCATCGTACGAGGCGCCGCGGTGGGCGATCACCGCCGGGTGCGCAATGCCGTGGGCGGTGGCCAGGGCCTTGCCATTGCTGGCGGAAGCGGCCGACACAGTGAACAAAGCGGTCAAAGCCAAGAAACTGAACATGGGATTGCGCATGGATAAGTCCTTTATCGTCCTGTGAACCTTGCGCTGCCTGTTCTGGCCCCTTCGCGGGCACGCCCGCTCCCACAGGTACTGCACTGAATTCAAGGGCACTGCAATTCCTGTGGGAGCGGGCGTGCCCGCGAAGGGGCCGGCATTGCCGACACAAGGCCCTTGCCTGGATACAACCCTCGCACACCTTGCATGACATGCTAAAGTCGCCCCCGTTCCCGCTCCACCCAACGGACCCCAGCATGCCCGCACTAGACGCCACTCTCACCCCCTGGCCGGAACTCGCCGCCCGCCACCCTTGCGACGCCCTGCTGCTGGGCAACGGCGCCAGCCGCGTGCTGTGGAAGCCGTTCGGCTACTTCTCGCTGTTCGAGGAAGCGCAACGTGCCGGCCGCAAGAAAGGCCTGGCCGTGAGCGATCAGGCACTGTTCAAGTCGCTGGGTACGGAACTGTTCGAGCCGGTGCTCAGCGCCCTCAACACCACCGTGCGCACCAACGCCGCGCTGGCCATCAACTCCACCGCACCGCTGAACCGCTACTACTCGATCAAGGAAGCGCTGATACACGCCGTACGCACCGTGCACCTGCCGTGGCCACTCATGCCGGCCACGACCCTGGCAACCCTCAACCAGGCCCTGCGCGGCTACCGCAGCGTCTACACCAGCAACTACGACCTGCTGCTACCGTGGGCCGTGCAACACGCACCGCACGGCTTCGCCGAACTGTTCGACGAGCAAGGCTTCTTCGACGTGCGCCGCACCAACGGCGAAGGCACGCGGGTGCTGCATCTGCATGGCGGCCTGCACCTGCTCAAGCTGCCGGACGGCACCACCCGCCAACGCAGCGCCGACAGCGCCGAACTGCTCGATGGTTTTGCCGTGAACATCCCGGGCGAAGTGCCGCTGTTCGTCAACGAAGACCGCAGCGACGAGAAACTGCGCGCCATCCGCAACTCTGACTACCTGGGCTGGTGCCTGGGGCAACTGGCGCGGGAAAGCCAGGGGCTATGCCTGTTCGGGCTGCACCTGGACAGCAGTGACCAGCATCTGCTCGAAGCCATCCGACAGGCCCGACCGATGCATCTGTCGATTGCCATACGGCCGTTGAGCGAGGCATCGGTGATCAACCAGAAGCAGCATTTTGTCGACAGGTTCGGGGATATGCCGGGGGCGGTGCTGCATTTCTTTGATGCCAGTACGCATCCGTTGGGGCAAGCAGCGTTGGCTATTGAAGCACCACTCACCCTCAGGTGAAGTGGACCAATTGGGGGCCGCTTTGCGGCCCATCGCCGGCAAGCCAGCTCCCACAGGGATCGCGCAACGCCTGAATTCTGCGCGGTACCTGTGGGAGCCGGCTTGCCGGCGATGGGCTGCGTAGCAGCCCCGTCTACGCTATCTGTCAGGCATCAAGGCGCCGACGCGGTTGTCACCTGCACGGCCGGGCCAACTGCAACCGGCTCGGGCATCGCTACATCGCCGCCCAGCTGGCGGATCTGCCGAATCTGCTGGACCCTGTTCAGGTTTTCCCAGGCGACGGGATAGTGCCCCGGCGACAACTCGATCGCGCTGCGGAAGAACTGCTCAGCCACATCCAGCTTGCCTTCCACCAGGCAGACATAGCCGACATCATTGCTGGCCTCGGCACGCTTTTCGACCTGTTCGAAGGCAGACACCGCTTCTTCATAGCGCCCCATGCGAGCCAGCAGCAACCCATAGTTGCGCCAAAGCGGTTTGTAGGTGCCGTCGTAGCTCACACCACGTTTGTACCGAAGCTCGGCATCGGCCCATTGCCCGGCCATGTAGTAGGAGTACCCCAGGCTGTTCTGCACCAACGCCGAATGTGGATCGATGAGCTCGGCCAGGCGGTAGTAGGTCTGCGCCTCGGCGAAGTTGTCGGCCAGATCCGCGAGCACCCCCAGCCCGTTGTAGGCCTTGAGTGGTGACTTGCTGTCGACCCTGAGCGCAGCCGCCCCTGTCTGGGTATTGGCTGGGTCCTTGGCAACGCGTTTCTGATCCACGGCAACTGCCTTCAAAAGCATCACCTTGGCTTGCTCATGTTTACGCATGGACAGGTTCAGCAGGCCCATTTCCGTCAGGGCATCGGGGTTTTCAGGTGCCTTGCTCAGTACCTCGGTGAAGGCCATCTCGGCAAGCTGGTTATTGCCCCGTTCGCGGTGGATACGGCCAACCCAGACCAGGGCTTCTTGACGTTCGGGCGCCAGCTCAAGGACGCGCAGGTACTGGTACAGTGCCTGGTCCAGGTCACCGGCCTGGTAAGCCATCGCCGCCATCTGCATCGCCTGGTCGGGCGAGTTGCTTTGCGACTGCACTTGGTAGAGCACCGAATTGCCACCGGAGTAGACAGAACGCACCCCATTCAAGTCTGGCCCTGTGCTCTGGCAACCCGAGAGCACGGCGATCATGGTCAACAGCAAGCTGATCCTGTTCATGTCATGGATTCCCGAACGTTTTAAGTATCCCGATGATCACCGGGCCGATGGCAACCAGAAAAAAGCTTGGCCACAAACAGAAAATTAGCGGAAAAACCAGCTTTGTTCCGATTTTCGCGCCCATTTCCTCGGCGGCCTGCATGCGCCGGTCACGAAACTCCTCGGCATAGATGCGCAAGGTAGCCGCTACGCTGGTGCCGAAGCGGATGCTCTGCGCCAAAAGGCTGACCAGACCCTGGATGTCTTCCAGGCCGGTACGGTCCGCCAGTTGTCTGAGCGCTTCGGTACTGGAAATGCCGGCGCGGATCTGCGCATTGACCAAGGCCAGTTCCTCGGCCAGCTCGGCCTGGCTGACCGACATTTCTTCAGCCACCCGCTCGATGGCCTGGGGCAACGCCAGGCCCGACTCCACGCAAACCACCATCAGGTCCAGGGCATCGGGGAAGGCTGCACGTAACCGACCCTGCCGAGCATTCTTTCGCTTGTCGACATAGATTGCTGGCAGAAGCCATCCGGCGGTAGCCCCCATGGCCGCCACACCCATGATCTTGAGCGGGGAGAGATTGGGAACCAATGGCAATGTCAACAACGAGATACCAAATAGCATCAGCGGCAACAGCAAACGCACCGCCCAGTAAACCTGTACCGCTGAAGCCGAGCCGTAACCGGCATGAGTCAACAGCGTTCGGGTGGCCGACACTTGCCCTTCCGTTGATGGGGTAACGCGCCGACCAACCCGCTCCAGTAGAAGCTGAAGGTTTCCTGGCGCCTCCCGCCCGGCCGCAGCGCTGGAGTGATCACGCTTGATCAATGCAAGACGACGTTGCAGTGGGCTCTGCAGCCCCTGCACCAGTAAAGTTACGGTGACAACGGCAATGACCGTGCTCACCCCGATCGCACCGACGATCAGCAGGCGTGCCAACGCCTCGTTGTCCGTTACCCCACTCAACAAACCGAGCACATAGTCCATGACCGACGCCCCCATGCGAGAACTGCCTAAATCTGGATACGGATGATCTTACGAATCCAGAAAATCCCAACCAACATGGAGCCGAAAGCCCCCATGACCAACGTTTGCCCAGTGGGATCCTTGATCAGCAAGGTCAGATAATCCGGGCTCGTGATAATGATCGCTGCCGCCAGAAGGAAGGGTATGGCCACCAGCACCCAAGCCGACATCCGCCCTTCGGCCGACATCGTCTTGACCTTGCGCTGAAAGCGGAAACGTCCGCGGATCAGGTTGCTCAGACGCTCCAGCACTTCGGTCAGATTGCCGCCGGTCTCACGATGAATGAGGATCGAGGTGACCAGCATCATCACTGTCATGCTTGGCATCCTCTCCAGCAGGCCAAGCATGGCCCGGCGTACATCATTACCGTAGTTAATATCGGCGAAGGTCAGGCCGAATTCATGCGCCACCGGCCCCTTGTGTTCCTCTGCCACCAGGCGCAGGGTCTCGTTGAAGGGGTGCCCGGCTCGCAATGCCCGACACATGGCCTCCAGCGCATCCGGCAAACCCTCCTCGAACTGGGCGAAACGCTTGCCACGGTCATGGGTAATTTTCAGCAGCGGCAGCCAGAACGCCACGAACGCTGCCGCCAGCGCCAGCCACCAGTAAGGAAAGAACATCCAGGCCAGCATCCCGGCAGCTGCTGCCAGCGCCAATCCTAGCAGCAGTACCCGATAGGCCCGGTACTCATGCCCGGCCTGCTCGATCAGTTGCGTCAGCGACGCCATGAAGGGCAACTGCTCGAGCCGCGCCTCCAGCGGCGACAGGCGTGTCAGGTACTTCTGCCGCAGCACGGTCTGCATGTTCGGCAGATGACTTGCCCGCTCCAGAATCACCAGTCGGCTACGGATACGCTTGCGTACCTTGCTTGCCTCGCCAAACACCGGCACCACCAAACCTTGGCTGAGGAGAAATACGGCAACGAATACCATGCCAAGAAATATCAGGATGTATTCAACGGGTATCTGGCTCATGGCTGACGAGCCTCCATCCATTCAGGCCTGAACATCGTCAGCGGCAACTCGATCCCGCGCTTGGCCAAAGAATCGCGAAACGCGGGCACCATGCCACTTGGCCGGAAGTCACCAAGCACCTGGCCCTGCTCGCCCACACCATTGCGGACAAATGAGAAGATCTCGGTCATGGTGATGATTTCACCCTCCATGCCGTTGATCTCCTGCACACTGACCAACCGCCGTTTGCCGTCTTCCTGCCGCTCCAGCTGGATCACCACATCGATGGCCGATGCGATCTGTTGACGCATGGCCTTGATCGGGAACGTGGCACCAGACATCAAGACCATGTTCTCGACCCGGCCCAACGCATCGCGCGCGGTATTGGCGTGGATGGTAGTCAGTGAACCATCGTGACCAGTGTTCATCGCCGTCAGCATGTCCAGCGCCTCGGCACCACGCACCTCGCCGATCACGATGCGGTCGGGGCGCATCCGCAGGCTGTTGCGCACCAACTCACGCTGGCCCACCTCCCCGCGCCCCTCGATATTCGCCGGTCGTGTTTCCAGGCGCACCACATGCGGCTGCTGCAGTTGCAGCTCGGCCGAGTCCTCGATGGTGACGATGCGCTCGTTGTGGGGAATGAAACTGGACAGCACATTGAGCATGGTGGTTTTGCCGCAGCCGGTGCCGCCGGAGATCAGCACGTTCAGCCGCCCCCGCACGATCGCCTTGAGCAGCAAGGCGATGGCCGGCGTCAGCGCGCCCGCCTGGATCAGGCTGTCGGTATTGAGCAGATCCACCGCAAAGCGGCGAATCGAGATACTCGGCCCATCGATGGCCAGCGGCGGGATGATCGCATTGACCCGCGAACCGTCCTTGAGTCGTGCATCGACCAACGGCGAAGACTCGTCGATGCGCCGGCCGAGGCTGGATACGATGCGGTCGATGATGTTCAGCAGGTGCTGATCATCGCGAAAACGCACATCGGTGCGCTGCAACTTGCCGAACCGTTCGACGTACACCGAGTCATGCCCGTTGACCAGAATGTCGGACACCGTGTGGTCGGCCAGCAGCGGCTCCAACGGGCCAAGACCCAGCACTTCGTCGGTGATCTGCTTGATGATCAACTGGCGGCTGGCAGAGCTTACCGGCGCCGAATGCTCATCGAGCAGACGCTGGCAGATATCGCGAATCTGCCGCACGGCCTCGGCCTGCTCGAGCGAGTCGAGCAAGGACAGGTCCATGACCTTGAGCAGTTGCGCATAGGTTTTTTCCCGCCACTCGGCTTCTACCGATGTGACCTGGCTTTTTGTTTCAAACAGAACATCCGGTGCTGAATGTTCCCACGCCATCAGCGCCTCTGCCGGGTCCTTCGCGCCTCCACCCTGCTTCGACGGCGTCGATGCCTCGGGGGTGGCTGCCTGTTTGCGCAAACGGTTACGGAAATCGCTAAGCATGGTTCACCCCCGAAAAACACGCTTGAAGGCGCGTTTGAACAGTCCGTTTTCAGTGTCCACCTGCTTGCCAACCAATTCCTCGGCCAGCCCACGCAGCGCCTGGGTGATCGCGGAGCGAGGTGCTTGCAGACCTAATGGCACACCCGTGTTCTGGCTCTGGTTGATAACGCTGAAGTCATTCGGCAGTTTCACGATATTGGTGCAGCGCAGCGCCTCGCCGATGTCCTTGAGGCTGACCGGTGCCGCCTTGTCGTAGCGGTTGACCACCACCTCCAGCTGATTGCCGCGTACGCCCAGGTCATCGCGCAGAATGCGCGCCAGGGAACTGGCGTCGCGCAGGTGGTTGACGCTCTGCTGCACCACGACGTACACCCGGTCGGCCTGCTCCAGCACCGAAGCGGTGATGTGATCGATCTGCCGCGGCAAATCCGCTACCACCCAGTCATAGTTGGCACGCGACAGTTGCAGCAACGCATCGAGCTGTTCGGCCTGCACATCCTGCGGCAGGCACAGCTCATTGGCACGGCTGCCAAGCACATGCAAGGACGGGCTGAAATGGCTGCAGAAGCCGCGCAGTGCAACACCATCCATTTCTTTTATCTGCTGCAACACGTCCAATTGGCTGTGCGACTGCGCCACATCCAGATGATGCGACACGCTGCCAAACTGCAGGTCCAGGTCAAGCAACAGGGTGTTTCCCTTGAGGCTGAGCTGATGCGCCAGGTTGCAGGCCAGCACCGTGCCGCCGGAGCCCCCCTTGGCATTCATCACCGCGATCAGTTTCCCTGTCGCCGTGCTGTTGGTCTGGGTTTCCATGACCATACGGTTCAAGGCTGCGATAAGCTCCGTGGCAACGATAGGCTCCGGCAGAAAATCGCGCGCACCGGCCTGCATTGCCAGGCGCATGCCTTCCCGATCGTCCAGCAGGCCACACACCAACAGCTGCGGGCGCTCATGGGCCGGGCGTTGCAACAGGGCCGCCAGCTCCTCACGCCACAGCTGGCCAACGCGCAGCAGCAAGAAATCGGGCATCCGGTCCAGCCCGTACAGAGGGTCGCAATGCCCATTGCTCACCTGGCGAACATTCACCTCCAGACCCGAGATGCGCTGACAGATTTCTTGCAACTGACGCAAGGCCAAGGCGTCCGAGCTGCTGATCAACAGACGCATCCCGGGCTTGATGGAGGTAGCGGATACGGAAGACTCCCTTAGATTCAGCATGGCGTGATCTCCGGTACGACATCCGCCTCGGTATGACGCCCGAGGCTCTCGCGAGGTAAGGTCGCCTTGAATACTGGCAAGGTAATGGGCACGCCAAACCCTGGAATAAACAGGCTGAATTGAAAGTTCTGCAGCGTCAGTTGGACATAGCGGACAGCGGCAAACCCGGTGGCACTTACCAGATCACCGGGGTTGGCGACCTGTGCACCGTTCTTGTCCAGGTAACGCAGAGTCAGATCCGAGGTGTCCAGGTCGGCCAGCAGGCTGCTGGCACCACTGTCGCCCGCAGTGTTGAATATCGCCCTGCGCAGCACCACCGGATCGCTGATATTGCATACCGCTGCCAGCCGTGCGCCACGCCGAACGGACTCATTCAGCACGTTCACGGTGTAGTACAGCCGGCCTATTTCAAGCACCCCGAACAACAGCGTGAACAGCAACGTACCAACGATGGCGAACTCCACCACGTAAACGCCCTGCATGCATCTGCGCTTCATCACAGTGCCCTCATCACGGTGGTGGCGACCAACGGGAAGTTCAGTGCCGTGCCGTTGCCGATAAACGCCGGAATACCGCTGGCTATCAGCGGGGAAAAGACCGCGCTGATGGTCACCTGCACGTGGTCGTTGGTGCCCGCCACCTTGGCCACCTGCACGGTGGTATTGGCCGGCATCCCGGTCAGGCTGCAGGGCGGCGCGGAAGGTGCACCGTACACCGCCACTTTCTTGGTCATGCACTCGAGGTCGGCGCTCACCTCGACCTTGCCAAGGGTCGAGTTCCAGGCCTGGCTGGCGACAAAGCGCGCTGCATCCCGGCTGCCCTGCAGCAGACTGTTGTACTGATAGAGCATGCGGCCAAATTCGCCAAAGGCCAGCAAGGTCAGGAGCAACAGTGGCAGAGTGATGGTGAACTCGACGATTGCCACCCCTTGCTGACGCTGCGCACGCTTGAGCCGATAAAGTTCCATGACACGCTCCTAGGAGTCGGTGCTCGGTGTGCCACTGCCACTGATAAAGGTTTTGTACAGCTGGATGATCTGCGGGCCGGAATCGTCTTGCGGTGTAGGTCCAGGCACGCCGTCACCCTCGCATTGCTTGATGAACTGGCCGAAGATCTGCGAATCCCCACCTGAGTTGTCGGCAGGCTGCACCACATAGAAACAACCGAAACCGATCACCGGTATCGACGATGCCCCCGAGTTCTTGCCCGAGCAGTCGCCCATCACGATTTTCAGTATCCGCCGCTCGAAAACCCCGTTTGACTGGCACCCCGTTCCCCCGCCTGCAACACATGCGGCACTCTGCGCGGCATAATCGTTGTAATCGAACAGCGGCGTGCCGCCAGCAGAGAGATTGCCATTGTTCGAAGTAACAGGCTGGCCTTGCTGTTCCACTCGCGGCGGTGTGGCGCTGTCGTTGTATTTCATCTTCGGGTTGTCATAGGTCGTCACCAGGTCGGGCGGATAGTCCGTCCCCTTGAACGACCCTGTGTAGTCGCCGAAGCGCGTATTCAAACCTTGAACGGAAGGCCCAACCGTATTACCTGGCTTGGTGTCGACGTTTTCCCCGACATTGCGACAAACCGAGCCGCCGCCGGCCATGAGTTCGCCAACCTCCTTGCCGCCCGAGCCAAAATCAAGCAGCTGAAAATTGCCTGGACCAATCGGGTCGCTGTTCTTGGCGGCTGACTTCAATACCTCCAGATCACCGAAGCGATAGCCCCAGAACATGCCTGCTTCCGGGTTGTATTGAGCCGGATTGCCACACACCAGCAGCGGCGCAAGATCGCATGGGCTGGTGGGACTCGGCCCGGCGGTGGCAATCGCCGTCACCTGCTTGGATCCTAAGGTGCCTGTACCAAATGACTGGGCGAAGTTCCAGAAAAAGCCCGCCAGTGAGTAATTCGATACCGAGACCCGCACATAGGTGGCATTGGCCGGCCCGGGGAAGGAGAAAGGCCCATAGACATTGTCTGCCAACTCCACCACGGCAAATCCGCCAGGGTTGCCGCCGATTGCCGTCAACAGCTCCGTGTTGCCAGCGGCCTTGGCATTTTCGTTAAGGGTGAAGAGCGCGGCTGCTCGCGTGGTACTGGCGGCATTGCCAGAGCCCATCACCTGGCTCAGGGTCTTGGCGCCACTGAGGGCGGCGGCGTCCACGGCATTCTGCAGTCGAGTCTTGTTCAACAGCACGTGACCGCCATCGAGCACCAACGCTGCCATCATCAGTATCGCCAACAGGGCGATCACGATGATGACAGTTACTGCCCCCCGCTGTTGGCCTGGCGGCGCGGTGAACATCCGTTGAGCTCGAGGAGTCATGATTACGCCCTCAATCAGCGAGTTGAATCAGTGACTTGGATCTGGATCGGCTGACCGATCTGCTGCGCTTCACCAGTCGTCCCCCGGTAGCTATTGATCACCTTCTCCAGCAAAGGCCCGTCAGAGCCAGCAGCCGGCACTTCAGTGCCTGGGTTGGCGGCTACCTGCTTGTCGGCAATCTGCTGGTAGGTTGTCTGGTAGACGCTGTAGCCCAGCGGGCCAACGCGCCCTTCGTCGTACGACATGCAACCCGACAACCCCGATAGCAGCGCGCAACACACGATCATGCTTCTCATGCTGATTCTCTCCGATCAATTCAGGTCATGGCCAAAGTTGCCACCGCTGACACCGAGGCTGACGGGCACCGCGCGCCCCGGCTCACTGCCCTTGGTCTTGCCGAGCAGGTAGAAGTCCAGATCACTGGGCTCGACGAACTTCTCAGTGGGCAGGCGCACCGCCTTGGCATCCACGGGCTTGGCGAGGTGCGGCGTCACCAGGATCACCAGTTCGGTTTCACCGTTGATGAACGATTGGCTGCGGAACAGGTGCCCGAGTATCGGCAGGTCCCCCAGACCCGGGAAACGGCTGACGAAATCGCGAGTGTTTTCGCTGATCAAGCCGGCGATGGCAATGGTCTGGCCATTGCCCAGTTCGACCGTGGACTCTGCGCTGCGCTTGGTCAGCGACGGAATAACCTGGGAAACTCCATCGCCCAGGATGCTGCTGAGGCCCGTGTCGAGTACCAGCGAGTTGGCGTTGGAAAGCTCGCTCACCGAGACATTCAGGTTGAGGTTGATACGCCCGGAGTCGAGCACCACCGGCAGGAACTTCACGCCGACACCGAATTCCTTGTATTCGATGGTGATGCCATCATCCTCGGTGATCGGCACAGGGAACTCGCCACCGGATATGAACTCCGCCTGCTGGCCGGTCAGTGTGGTGAGGGTGGGTTCTGCCAGCACCTTGGCCGAACCATTGTCCTTGGACGCTTCAAGCACCACGTTGAACAGGAAATCGTCGGACAGGAACTGGGCGAACAAGCCTTTGCCACCACCAATCAGCGAACCTGGCGAAAGGATCGACCCGCCGCCTGGAGTCAGGCCCAGTCCTTGACCATTGTTGAACCCGCCACCGCTCCAGTTGCCGGATGATCCAAGGGCATTGAAGCGCACGTTAAGGTTCTTGATCAGACTGCGCTGCATCTCTGCCACTTTGACTTCCAGCATCACCTGCTGGCTGCCACCGACGCTGAGCAGGTTGATCACCTCCAGCGACTGGGCCGGGGCCGCCTCGGCGGCTTCACCCTTGCCTTGCACCACACTCGAGGTTTGCGCGGCATAGGTCTTGGCCACTTTCATCGCTGTGTCCATGGCCGCGGCGCTGCGCACCTGGCCACGCAGTACCAACGCGCCCTGGGCGCTGAACACCTCGATGTTCTCCTCGGGCAGCAGCTGGTGCAGTTTGGTCTTGAGCCCGGTGAGGTCATGCACGACCTCCACATCCATGGTCTCGATCAAGCGGTTGTTGCTGTCCCACAGCAGCACGTTGGTAGTGCCCAGGGAAC
Source organism: Pseudomonas sp. LSJ-87 (assembly GCF_032971465.1). Lineage (NCBI taxonomy): Bacteria > Pseudomonadati > Pseudomonadota > Gammaproteobacteria > Pseudomonadales > Pseudomonadaceae > Pseudomonas > Pseudomonas sp. LSJ-87. The sequence continues at coordinate 135,012 of NZ_JAWJYQ010000022.1, forward strand.
GGCCGAGCAGGTAGAGCTGGGTCGGGCTGGTGATCAGAATATCGGCGATATCCGGGTTGCCGACCGAGATTTTCCTCACCGGCGTACGAGCACTGATCGTCCGCGACTTGTAGATGGGCACCTGGACCATGTTGGTGTTGGCCGCCGGCATGGCGCTGTATCCCGATCCCGGTTCTGCAGCCTGCGTCACACCGATGAACAGCAGCTGCGTACCCAGCCCGCACAACAGGTACATCCCTAGTCTCTGCAAAGTATTCATGCATAACTCCTTGCGAGGTATTCTTGTTCCTGCCGAAGGTTAGCCATTCGGACGCCAGCTGCTTTAGAACCGTGCTTTCGCTACTTCAACTTCAGTCCCGCGGATGATGGTGACCGAGCCACCTTCACTACTACGATTTACCACCGGTCTCGGTTGGGGTTTGAATGCTGGCGTTGCAGCCTTCACCGGCTCGACAGCGGCTACGGCTGGCGCCTGCTTCTGAGCGTCCAGCGGATTGCGCAGGGCCAGTTGCAACTTGCCTTCGGATTGCGCTCTGACCAGCACCTCGGCCTCTTTGGCCGACATTTCCAGGGTCACGGCACGTACCACCACCGGCTGGGTCTTGTCCGTCCCCGCAGTCTGGTCCACGGCCAATACCCGGAGGTCCTGGAGGATGGTTCTGGACTCAGCGTCATTACTACCGCCATTGCTTTGCTTGGTTGCCAGAACATCGACCCGGTTACCCGGCAACAGGAACCCGCCCACCCCGACCACGTCATCCACACGCACCGAAATGGCGCGCTTGTCTGGAGCAATCAACGAAGCCAGAGTACTGCCACCCAGGTGCTCGGCCAGGCGCGCGCTACGCAGCACATCGCCGCGCAACAGTGCAAAAGTGGCAATCTTGCCAAGCACCTTTTCATTGCTGTCAAAGGCATCATCAGGTACCGCATCCTTGGGCATGCGCACGATGGCGACTTGCTGCGCCTCGATCATCTGCCCGAACGGGATCTCCACCGTGGCGACCACCACGTTCTTCATGTTGTCATCCGGGGCGGCGTTGAGCCGACCATTGAGCCAGTTGTTGGCCATCAAGGCGGCACCAAGTCCCAAGGTCAGGGAAACGGCAACCAGGGTCAGCGTACGGACACTCATGTCTGCATCTCCTTATCCAAGGAAGTCGATCTGCACGAAGTAGCTTTGCCAGGCCCATTTCAGCTCCTGAGGCGACAGCGGACCATCGCCGCCCAGGTAACGCTGGCGGTCGAGCGCCATGTTCAGCAGGTCGCGAGGGTGGCAGGGCACCAGCGGCACGCCTTCGGCCTCGTACAGCGCCTGTAACGCGTAACGCAACAGCAGCGGGTCGTAATCCAGGCCCAGGCGTTCGCATTCCTGGCGCCAGATGCGTTCGTACTCATCGACTTTCAGGTAGCTGAACTGCAGCTTGTAGCCGATACGTCGCAAGAAGGCTTCGTCGGCCAACTCCAGCGGGTTGAGGTTGGTGGAGAACACAAGCACCAGATCGAACGGCAGCTCGCAATGGCGCCCGCCACCCAGGTTGAGGAAGTCGCGCTTCTCTTCCATCGGCACGATCCAGCGGTTGAACAGTTCGGCCGGGGCCATGCGCTGGCGCCCCATGTCGTCGATGATGAACAGGCCGTTGCTGGCCTTGAGTTGCAAGGAGGCCTGGTACTGACGGGTACTGGGATCAAAGCGGACGTCCAGTTGCTCCATACCCAACTCACCGCCAGTGATCACAACCGGGCGTTTGCAGCGCACCAGCCGACGATCGATTCCTTCGTTGAGCAACAGGCTGGTAGATTGGCTTTCTTCCTCCAGGCGCTGATGCACCTGGGGGTCGTATACCTCGATGACCGACTCGTTGATCTCGATGGCATGGGGTACCCAGATGGCTTCGGCGAACAGGCGGATCAGGCGGCTGCTCACGTAGGTCTTGCCGGTGCCTGCAGGGCCATAAATCATGATGGCGCGTCCGGAGTTCAGCGCTACCCCTAGCTGGTCCAGCATGCTCTCCGACAGCACTACGCCCGCAAATGCCTTGTGCATGTCCTGCGTACTGATGCGGCCATGGTGAATGGTCTGCAGCTTGAGCAGGTCACGATAGGCACTTACCGGGAAGGGCGCCGCGCCGATGTAGCCGCTGCGCGCCAGTGCATCACGGGCGGTACCGCGGCCCCGCTCTGTCAGGCCGTAGCGCAGCACCTGCCCCCCCGTTTGCACACCGACCTGGCCCAGTACTTCAACGCGGCCATCCTTACGCAGAAAGGCCAGTACTTCCTCTACCACTGCGCCGGTCAATGCCAGACGCTCCACCAGGCGCGACAAATCCAGCGTACCGGCGTCATGCAGGTGCTTGCACAACAAATCACCGAGAAAGCTTTCCGCCAGGCCAGTCTCGCGGACTGTACGTGGCTGAGGTGCCAGGCTCTGCACTGCGTCCTTGTCACAGGCGCAGACACCACTGTCTCTTAATGCGTGCATTGTTAGCCTCCCAGGCTATAGGCCAAGCGGTTGCCAAAAAAGGCTGACAATGGTTCCGGACAGTATCGCGACGGAATAAGGGAATGGTTTACCCGCCACCTCATCCGTCTTCGGCGCAAAATATGCCTGTGCCGTCAAGATCAACCAGTAGCGTTCTAACGTCTGTTTCAACTGTCCGCGCAGGAGCACTATCAACATCCCGCACACTCCGCCGGCAATCAAACTAAGAAGTGCTGCTGAAAGTGCTTCAGGCGGTGCAAGAAAGCTACAGACCATAGCCATCAGTTTGACGTCGCCGGCTGCCATGCCCCCCAGCGCATACATTGGAATAAATACGGCAAAACCGATAACCATGCCCAGCACACCATAACCCAGCCCGGCAAGTTCTGCGGAGTAAACCTGGCCCGCCAACCCCAACCCCAACCCCAGCAAGACCAGTAAGTTGGGAATGCGGTGGTTACGAAGGTCCCCGACCACCGCAATACCCAACAGCCCTAGCAGCACGACAATGGCGAACAGAGACTCTGCTGACATTGCTGCATCCCCCTTGGGGCTTAATTAAGAATTGGTTTAAGGGGCTGCTGTGCCTCCAAGCGCAGTGATCAGCCCGTTGATTTTTCCCTTGACTGCAGTTCCCAAGTTGGTGAACGCAGTAATAAGGGCGAGGGCAACCAACCCGCCTGCTACCGCATACTCCACAACAGTCAGGCCATCTTCATCTTTGACGAACTTCAGGACCGAATCCTTGATAGTTTGCAGATTCATTTCGCTCACCTCGCTAAGGACATTATTTTTCTTCCCGGGCAGTGGTGTTTTGCACTACCTGTTGCGAATCCTAGTCAGAGGGTGACAGCAGTGGTTAGGAGATTTTTGCGAATCGCTAGGACTTTTTTGCGGCCATTGGCCAGCATCGAAAAGGTGGGCGAAGACACCAGTAAACCAGGCAGGAAACCCGAATATGAGAAGCACTTTCGTACGCATTTGCAGCCGGCTCAGGGAAGGGTTCTGGCACGTTTGTTCAAAGCCGACAAGCGGTCGTCATGATCAAAGACCAGCCTGACTGCGGAACCTGTCTAACATCAGGGTTTTACAAAGCGCATAGAACCACTTAAGCCAAAACGATCTAAGGTAATAACCAAATTGATCGGCGACTTAATAGTGTTTTGACAATACTGCTGCTCGTAGGGAAACTCCCCAGCATAAGGTTAAGTCACGATGTCTAACCCGGGCACAAAGCCGCTGTTGTTGTGGTTCGATCTGACACGCGATCATTCCACCGACGCGCTGATGGCACAGTTCAGTCATGTCTGCGATTGCAAACTGGCGAAGGCCGTGGCGCATTCCGAACGCCAGCAGGCAGACATGATCTGCATGCATTTCGATCGCCCCGACACCCTCAACCTCAACCTGTTGCTGGAAGTGAAGCGCAACTCACCGTCAATCCCGGTCACCATGTTCACCGTGCAGCACTCCGAAGAGTTGGCCGTCTGGGCCATGCGTTCGCGGGTCTGGGAGTATCTGGTATTGCCGCTGACAAGCGGTGAGAAAAGTCGCTACATCGATGTCCTCAAGCAGCTTTGCGACATACGCCGCGCCAGCAAGGCCTCAGGCAATGCGCAGCGCATCGATCACCTTCCCTCCCTGCCGGACAGCATTCGCCTGACCGGCGAACACCACAAGCACCAGGCGCTCAGCAAGGTCATGCCTTACATCGACCAGCACTTTCGCGAATGTGTCGATCAAAAGGACCTCGCGCAGCGCTGCGGCATGACCACGGCCCGCTTCAGCCGCCTGTTCAAGGAAGTCAACGGCGTTGGGTTTCTGGATTACATCCTGAGCAAGCGCATGAATCTGGCCATGGACCTGCTCGTCAACAGCCAGATGCCGATTACCAGCATCGGCTATGAGGCAGGCTTCAAGGACCCGTCCTACTTCGCCCGCACCTTCAAGCAGGTCAGCAACTGCACGCCCAGCGAATACCGCCAGGCCCGCCAGCTCGAAGCGGCGGCCAGCGAAAGCGAGCCCTTGAAAGGTTCGAATGCGCCACTACTGGATAACGTGTTACCGAGTGCGGCGTTTCACAAGAGCCGCTGAAGGATCACACGCCAGGCAGCAACCCGTCCCCTCGCAACAACGTCTCCAGGCAATGCTCCTGCACTCCATAGAACGCCTTGAGCTGCCCGATCTTCTCCAGCAACGCGCCGTTGTCCCCTGCCTGACGCCGCTTCACCGCAAGAATCATCTTGTTCTTGTTGGTGTGCTCCAGCGAGATGAACTCGAACACCTTGGTCTCGTACCCGCAGGCTTCCAGGTACAGCGCGCGCAGGCTGTCGGTCAGCATTTCGGCCTGCTGGCCCAAGTGCAGGCCGTACTGCAGCATCGGTTGCAACAACCCCGGGCTGTGCAGTTGCGGGCGGATCTGCTTGTGGCAGCACGGCGAGCACATGATGATCGCGGCGTTGCAGCGGATGCCGGTGTGGATGGCGTAGTCGGTGGCGATGTCGCAGGCATGCAGGGCGATCATCACCTCGATGGCCTCGGGCACCACGCTACGCACGTCACCACACTGGAACTCCAGGCCCGGATGCTCCAGACGCAAGGCGGCGGCGTTGCACAAGTCGACCATGTCCTGGCGCAGCTCGACGCCGGTTACCTGCGCTTCGCGGCCCAGGCTGTTGCGCAGATAGTCGTGCATGGCAAAGGTCAGGTAGCCCTTGCCAGAGCCGAAGTCGGCTACCCGCAGCGCCTGCTCCGCCGGCACCGGGGCGCTGGCCAGGGCGTGGTCGAAGACTTCGATGAACTTGTTGATCTGCTTCCACTTGCGCGACATGGACGGGATCAGCGCGCCTTGTGCGTCAGTCACGCCGAGGTCGCGCAGGAATGGCCGCGACAGCTCCAGATAGCGCTTCTTCTCGCGGTCATGGCCGCTGCTGCTGGCAGCTTCGCGCGGTGCCTGTGCGCCGTGGCGCTGGAGCATGGGCTTGCCCTTCTTGCTGAAGGTCAACTGCACTTCACCGTCGGCGTCGAACAGGTGCGCGTTGCGGAAGCTGTCCGGCAGCAGCTCGGCGACCAGCGCCTGGGCCTGGTCCAGCGCCAGGTTGCGGGTGATGTCGCGGGTCTGGTGGCGATAGACCAGCGACAGGCACGGCTGGCCCTTGACCTGCAGCGGCTTGGCAATGATCCGTTGCAAGGTCTGGTCGGCACCGACATGGCGCGCCAATACCAGTTTGACCAGGGTATTGCCATGCAGGGCGGCGTTCAGCAGGTCGAGAAACTGGGTGCGCGCATCCGGCGCGGATGGGGCAGAAGAACTGGCGGACATGGAAAAACGGTGCCTCGGATAGCGGGGAGCGCATGGCGCAATGCGCGCATTCTACAGGGTGGCTAACTTCCTGTGGGAGATCGCCCAGTCCTTTGGGCTGCGCTGTCGCGTAGAGAACTGAATTCACAAGCGGTACGCGTACCCTGTGGGAGCGGCTTTAGCCGCGAAGAATCCAACTCGGTGCAGGGCACCGGCTGCGCCGGTGTTCGCGGCTAAAGCCGCTCCCACAGAGTCCCCGCTAATTCAATGAGTTATGTGCAGTTCTAAGGGCGCGTCAAGCCATCGGGGTTCGGCTCAATCGAGAATCACCAACCGGTTGGGCAACTCGTTACGTGCATGGGTAGGCGGCACATGCTCGCTGAGCAGTTCGCCGCACGCCTCGATGCACTCCACAAACCCCTGCAAGGTGCGGCCCTGGCGTACCTGTTCGGCAAAGCGGGCGACGATGGCCGCGCGGGCGGTGGCATCCAGGTGGTGCTCGATACCGCGGTCGACCAGGATCTCCACATGCCGCTCTGCCTCGCTGACGAAGATCAGTACGCCCGTGGCACCAGCAGTGCGCTGCAGGTTCTGTTCGCGAAACTGCTGGCGGGCCAGGCGCGAGGCGCGCCAGCGGCGCAGGGCCCGGGGGATCAGCCAGCCGGCCAGGCGTGGGCTGCGCAGCAGCAGGCACAAGCCGACGAACAGCAGCACATTGGCAACCAGCAAGCCACGCACTCCGGGCCAACCCAGCAGCCAGTGCAACAGGGCCGGCACGGCCAGCGCCAGCACGGCGGCCCAGAACAACGGCCAGTAGGCGTAGTCATCGGCCCGGCGGGCCAGCACCGTCACCAGTTCGGCATCGGTGCGCCGTTCGGCACGGGCAATGGCTTCGGCGATCTGGCGCTGATGGTATTCGTCGAGGGGGGTCATGCCGTCGGTCTCTTGAGCGTTCTTATAGTTGTTGTCCCGGCATTCGGGGCTTCGTCCGCAGGCGACATATTCAGGCATAATCCGCCGCTGGAAGAAATGCCTGCAAATCGTACAACAATAGCCGCCTGAAAACTTCGGCCGCGCGCGTATCACCGTGGATACGGCAGAGGCCCCACAACGGAATTGATGATGAAACTGTCTTTGCTGGGCCTGGCCATGGGCCTTGCCAGTCAGGCGGCCCTCGCCGCCCCCTCCGCCCCGCCCCTGCAGGACAAGCAGGCGTTCATCGACCATCTGATCAGCCAGATGACCGAAGCCGAAAAGATCGGCCAGCTGCGCCTGATCAGCATCGGCCCGGAAATGCCCCGCGACAAGATTCGCGAGGAGATCGCCGCCGGCCGCATCGGTGGTACCTTCAACTCGCGTACCGCGCCCGAGAACCGGCCGATGCAGGACGCGGCCATGCGCAGCCGCCTGAAGATCCCGATGTTCTTCGCCTACGATACCGTCCACGGCGAGCGCACCATTTTCCCGATCGGCCTGGGCATGGCCGCGACCTGGGACATGGACGCCGTCGCCAAGGTCGGCCGCACCGCCGCCATCGAGGCCGCGGCCGATGCCCTGGACATGACCTTCGCACCGATGGTCGACATCGCCCGCGATCCGCGCTGGGGCCGCACCAGTGAAGGCTTTGGCGAAGACACCTACCTGACCTCGAAGATCGGCCAGGTGATGGTCCGCTCGTTCCAGGGCAGCAGCCCGGCCAACCCCGACAGCATCATGGCCATCGTCAAGCACTTCGCCCTGTATGGCGCGGTGGAAGGCGGGCGCGACTACAACACGGTCGATATGAGCCTGCCGAAAATGTACAACGACTACCTGCCGCCCTACCGCGCCGCGCTTGACGCTGGTGCCGGCGGGGTGATGGTGGCGCTGAACTCGATCAACGGCGTGCCGGCCACCTCCAACACCTGGCTGATGAACGACCTGCTGCGCAAGGAGTGGGGCTTCAAGGGCGTGACCATCAGCGACCACGGCGCCATCCAGGAGCTGATCCGCCATGGCGTCGCCCGCGACGGCCGCGAAGCCGCCAAGCTGGCGATCAAGGCCGGCATCGACATGAGCATGAACGACACCCTGTACGGCGAAGAGCTGCCAGGCCTGCTGAAGTCTGGCGAAGTGACCCAGGGCGAGCTGGACCAGGCGGTGCGCGAAGTGCTGGGTGCCAAGTACGACATGGGCCTGTTCAAGGACCCGTACGTGCGCATCGGCAAGGCCGAAACCGACCTGAAGGACTACTACGGCAACGACCGCCTGCACCGCGATGCCGCGCGTGACGTGGCGCGCCGCAGCCTGGTGCTGCTGGAAAACCGCAACCAGACCCTGCCGCTGAAAAAGGCCGGCACCATCGCCCTGGTCGGCCCGCTGGCCGATGCCCCGATCGACATGATGGGCAGCTGGGCTGCCGACGGCAAACCAGTGCACTCGGTGACCGTGCGCGAAGGCCTGCGCCGCGCCGTGGAGGGCAAGGCCAAGCTGGTCTACGCCAAAGGTTCCAACGTCACCGGCGACAAGGCGATGTTCGATTACCTGAATTTCCTCAACTTCGATGCCCCGGAAATCGTCGACGACCCGCGCCCGCCCGCGGTGCTGATCGACGAGGCGGTGAAGGCGGCGAAGCAGTCCGATGTGGTGGTGGCAGTGGTGGGTGAATCCCGCGGCATGTCCCACGAGTCGTCGAGCCGTACCACCCTGGAAATCCCGGCCAGCCAGCGGGAGCTGATCAAGGCCCTGAAGGCCACCGGCAAGCCACTGGTGCTGGTGCTGATGAACGGCCGCCCACTGTCGATTGCCTGGGAACGCGAGCAGGCCGACGCCATTCTGGAAACCTGGTTCGCCGGTACCGAAGGCGGCAACGCGATCGCCGACGTGCTGTTCGGCGATTACAACCCGTCTGGCAAGCTGGCCATCACCTTCCCGCGTTCGGTCGGGCAGATCCCGATGTACTACAACCACACCCGTATTGGCCGGCCCTTCACGCCGGGCAAGCCGGGCAACTACACCTCGCAGTACTTCGAGGAGCCCAATGGCCCGCTGTACCCGTTCGGCTATGGCCTGAGCTACAGCAGCTTCGAGCTGTCGGGGTTGAAGCTGTCGAACAAGGACCTCAAGCGTGGCGACACGCTGGAAGCCAAGGTGACGGTGAAGAACACCGGCAAGGTGGCAGGCGAGACCGTGGTGCAGCTGTACCTGCAGGATGTATCGGCATCGATGAGCCGCCCGGTGAAGGAGCTGAAGAACTTCCAGAAGCTGATGCTCAAGCCTGGCGAATCGCGCACGTTGAGCTTCCGCATCAGCGAAGAAGACCTGAAGTTCTACAATGGCCAACTGCAGCGGGTTGCCGAGCCAGGGGAATTCAATGTCCAGGTCGGGCTGGATTCCCAGGCGGTGCAGCAGCAGAGCTTTGAAATGCTGTAACTGACAGGTTTTGCCTGTACCGGCCCCTTCGCGGGCTTGCCCGCTCCCACAGGTACTGCACAAGTCCATCGGGCTGTGAATCTCCTGTGGGAGCGGGCAAGCCCGCGAAGAGGCCGGCCCTGATATCCCATTCATCCGGATCCGCCCCATGTCCTTTTCCGTTCGCGCCCTGCGTCTGGGGCTGATCACCCTGCTGATCGTGCTGGGCACCGCCTTCAGCGCCGGCTGGGCCATGCATCAGGCCAAGCGCCAGGCCATGGAAGCCGACGCCCAGCGTGCCAGCCAGCAGTTGGGCTTGTATGCCAATGCCTTGCACACGCTGATCGACCGCTACCGCGCCCTGCCCGCCGTGCTGGCGCTGGACCCGGAGCTGATCGTAGCCCTGCGCGGCCCGGTCAGCGAAGCGGTGCAGGACGCCCTGAACCGCAAGCTCGAACGCATCAATGGCGCCGCCAACTCCTCCACCCTCGAACTGCTCGACCGCACCGGCCTGGCCATCGCCGCCAGCAACTGGCGGTTGCCCAGCAGCTACGTGGGCTCCAACTACGGTTTCCGCCCCTATTTCAAGCAGACTCGCAGCCAGGGCAGTGGCCGCTTCTACGCCGTGGGCGTGACCAGTGGCGTGCCGGGCTACTTCCTCGCCAGCGCGGTGAACGACGAGCATGGCCGCTTCCTCGGCGCCATGGTGGTGAAGCTGGAGTTCCCCGAGCTGGAACGCGAGTGGCGCCAGGGCAGCGACATCCTGCTGGTCAGCGATGCCCGCGGCATCACCTTCATCGCCAACCAGGACGGCTGGCGCTACCGCGAACTGCAGCCGCTCAGTGGTGCCGACCGTGCCGAACTGGCCGAAACCCGTCAGTACGACAAGCAACCGCTGGTGCCGCTGCAGCACCAGGTGCTGACCCGCTTTGCCGCCAACAGCACCCTCAGCCGCGTGCAAGGCCCGGAGGGCAGCGCCGAATACCTGTGGGAAAGCCTGCCACTGGAGGGTGAAAACTGGACCTTGCACCTGCTGCGCAAGCCGCAGGTAGCCGCCGACGGTCGCAATGCCGCCCTCGGCGCCGCCGCCGTTTGGCTGAGCCTGGTGTTCGCTGCGCTGTTCGTCAGCCAGCGCCTGCGCCTGGCCCGCCTGCGCCAGCGCAGCCGGGAGGAGCTCAAGCGCCAGGTCGAAGAGCGCACCCGTGAGCTGCGCACCGCCCAGGAGGGGCTGGTGCAATCGGCCAAGCTGGCGGCGCTGGGGCAGATGTCGGCAGCCATGGCCCATGAAATCAACCAGCCGCTGACCACCCAGCGCATGCAGCTGGAAACCCTGCGCCTGCTGCTCGACCATGGCCGACATGACGAAGCACGCCAGGCACTGGAGCCGCTGGAGCAGATGCTCACACGCATGGCCGCGCTCACCAGCCACCTGAAAACCTTCGCCCGCAACAGCCCGGTCGGCCTGCGCGAGCGCCTGGACCTGGCCACGGTGGTCGACCAGGCCCTGCACCTGCTGGAAGCGCGCATTCGCAGCGAAGAAGTGGAAGTAGCCCTGTACCTGGCGCGCCCGGCCTGGGTGCGCGGCGATGCCATTCGCCTGGAGCAGGTGCTGATCAACCTGCTGCGCAATGCCCTCGACGCCATGGCCGACAAGCGCTACAAACGCCTGGAGATCCGCATCGAGCCCGACGGCGAGCTGTGGCGCCTGAGCGTGCTGGATTCGGGTGGCGGCATTGCCGAGGCCGACCTGGCCAAGGTCTTCGACCCGTTCTTCACCACCAAGCCGGTGGGCGAAGGCCTGGGGCTGGGCCTGGCCATTTCCTACGGCATCGTCCACGAGGCCGGTGGCCAGCTGCAGGCCGAAAACCTGCCTGGCGGCGCGCGCCTGAGCCTTACCCTGCCCCGTGACCTGGAGCCTGTATGTTGAATTCAGTGATCGTCGTCGATGATGAAGCCAGTATCCGCACTGCGGTCGAGCAATGGCTGAGCCTGTCCGGCTTCAGCGTGCAACTGTTCGCCCGCGCCGAAGAATGCCTGGCACACCTGCCACAGCACTTTCCCGGAGTAATCATCAGCGATGTACGCATGCCGGGCATGGATGGCCTGCAGTTGCTCGAACGCCTGCAGGCGGACGACCCCGACTTGCCGGTGATCCTGCTGACCGGCCACGGCGATGTGCCCATGGCAGTGGAAGCCATGCGCAGCGGGGCCTACGACTTCCTGGAAAAACCCTTTACCCCGCAGCACCTGCTGGGCAGCCTGCGTCGGGCCCTGGAAAAGCGCCAGCTGGTCCTGGAAAACCGCAGGCTGCACGAGCAGGCCGACCTCAAGTCACGCCTGGAAGGCACGCTGCTTGGCATGTCCCAAGGCCTGCAACAGCTGCGCCGGCAAGTGCTGGACCTGGCCAGCCTGCCGGTCAATGTGCTGATCCGCGGCGAAACCGGCAGTGGCAAGGAGCGCGTGGCCCGCTGCCTGCACGATTTTGGCCCGCGCGCCGGCAAGCCGTTCGTCGCCCTCAACTGTGCAGCCATCCCCGAGTCGCTGTTCGAGGCCGAGCTGTTCGGCCATGAAAGCGGCGCTTTTACCGGTGCCCAAGGCAAGCGCATCGGCAAGCTGGAGTACGCCAACGGCGGCACGGTGTTCCTCGACGAAATCGAAAGCATGCCACTGGCCCAACAGGCCAAGCTGCTGCGGGTGATTCAGGAACAGAAGCTGGAGCGCCTGGGGGCCAACCAGAGCATCAGCGTCGACCTGCGCATCATTGCCGCGACCAAGCCCGACCTGCTCGAAGAAGCCCGCGCCGGGCGCTTCCGCGAAGACCTTGCCTATCGCCTGAACGTGGCCGAGCTGCGCCTGGCGCCATTGCGTGAACGGCGTGAGGACATTCCACTGCTGTTCGAGCACTTTGCCCGTGCCGCCGGCGAAAAGCTTGGCCGCGCAGCCCCACCACTGTCGGGCGCGCAACTGGCGCAGCTGCTGTCGCACGACTGGCCGGGCAACGTGCGTGAACTGGCCAATGCCGCGGAACGCCATGCGTTGGGGCTGGGCTCACCGAACATCGAGGTTGCGCCTGCCGGGCAGTCGCTGAGCGAGCAGATGGAAGCGTTCGAGGCGCAATGCCTGCGCGCGGCGCTGCGCCAGCACGGGGGCGCGATCAATGCTGTGATGGAAACGTTGCAGCTGCCGCGGCGCACGCTGAACGAGAAGATGCAGCGGCATGGGTTGGTGCGCGAGGACTTCATTGGGCGGGAATGAGCGGAAATCCGCCTATCGCGCTCGGTCACTAAGCAAATAACCGCTCATTAGCTGGATTCTTTTGGGGCTGCGTTGCAGCCCTTCGCGGGCACGCCCGCTCCCACAGGGAAACGCGAAGAGTCAGACATCACGCGGTCTGTGGGAGCGGGCGTGCCCGCGAAGGGGCGCGCAGCGCCCCAACTTGAAGCCCAACGCACCCATTTGGCACACCTTCTGCAATTGCCTTGGCAAGCTGCGCCACGGCGCGCTCCACAAAAACAACGAGAAGGTATCCCTGATGGATAATGCCACCTCCCTGCCAGCCGGGGCGGCCACCGCGCCTGCCACAGAAAAAACCACCGCCAGCCGCTTGAAGTCGATCTTCAGCGGGTCCATCGGCAACATGGTCGAATGGTACGACTGGTACGTCTACGCCGCATTCTCGCTGTACTTCGCCAAGGCCTTCTTCCCAGCCGGCGATTCCACCGCACAATTGCTCAATACCGCCGCGATCTTCGCCGTGGGCTTCCTCATGCGCCCGATCGGTGGCTGGCTGATGGGCCTGTACGCCGACCGCAAAGGCCGCAAGGCCGCATTGATGGCCTCGGTGCTGCTGATGTGCGCCGGCTCGCTGGTCATCGCCCTGACCCCGGGCTACGAAACCATCGGCGTCGCCGCGCCAATCCTGCTGGTCATCGCACGCCTGCTGCAGGGCTTGTCGGTGGGTGGTGAATACGGCACCTCGGCCACCTACCTCAGCGAAATGGCCAGCAAGGACCGCCGTGGCTTCTTCTCCAGCTTCCAGTACGTGACCCTGATCTCCGGCCAGCTCATCGCCCTGGCGGTACTGATCGTCCTGCAACAGACCCTGACCACCGAGCAGCTGTATGCCTGGGGCTGGCGCGTACCTTTCGTGATCGGTGCGCTGTGCGCCGTGGTGGCCCTGTACCTGCGTCGCGGCATGGAAGAAACCGCCTCCTTCACCAAGAAGGAAAAGGCCAAGGAAAGCCTGATGCGCACCCTGCTGCGCCACCCCAAGGAGCTGATGACCGTGGTCGGCCTGACCATGGGCGGCACCCTGGCCTTCTACACCTACACCACCTACATGCAGAAGTACCTGGTCAATACCGTGGGCATGAGCATCAGCGACTCGACCACCATCTCGGCCGCCACGCTGTTCCTGTTCATGTGCCTGCAGCCGGTGATCGGCGGCCTGTCCGACAAGATCGGTCGACGCCCGATCCTGATCGCCTTCGGTGTACTCGGCACCCTGTTCACCGTACCGATCCTCAGCACCCTGCACACCATCCAGACCTGGTGGGGCGCGTTCTTCCTGATCATGGCGGCGCTGATCATCGTCAGCGGCTACACCTCGATCAACGCCGTGGTCAAAGCCGAGCTGTTCCCCACCGAAATCCGCGCCCTGGGCGTGGGCCTGCCGTACGCCCTGACGGTGTCGATCTTCGGCGGCACCGCCGAGTACGTGGCCCTGTGGTTCAAGAGCGCCGGCATGGAGAGTGGCTTCTACTGGTACGTCACCGCCTGCATCGCCTGCTCGCTGCTGGTTTACGCGACCATGAAGGACACCAAGCAGCACTCGCGGATTACCACTGAGTGATGCTGGCCTGGCAGTACTGAAAAGGGGCGCTCCAGTGCATGGGGCGCCCCTTTTTTGTGATACGCGGCAGCCTGTGAGCCGATTGACGGCCTTATTCGGCTCACAGAATGAGCCGAATAGCGCTATTATTCGGCTCACAAGATGAGCCGAATAGCCGGCTCATTCGGCTCATGGGACGGATCATGAATAGCCCCTTATGGATCTGGCAGCAACCTGCCTGGCCACGCTTCACCTGGCAAAACGAAGCCATCGCGCCAACGCTACGCAATTGCATCGACATGCAAGGACGCCTGCTGGGCAAGATCGGCAGCGTCGATGCACTCAGCGAGTGCCAGAACATCCTCGATACGCTGCTGCAAAACATCGTCACCTCTTCGGCAATCGAAGGTGAGCAGTTGAACGTGGGTTCTGTCCGCTCTTCCCTAGCTCGCCGGCTGGGCATCGAGGAGCAAGGACCTACCAATGCCCGCAGTGAAGGGCTGGCGGAGCTGATGCTGGATGCAACGCAAGGGTATGACCGACCGCTGACCCTGCAGCGCCTGTACACCTGGCACCAGTGGCTGTTCCCACTGGCACAAGGCGCCTTGAGCAAAGCGATACTGGTCGGCCAGTTGCGTGATGAAATGCCCATGCAGGTGATCTCCGGCCGGCTCGACAAGCCTACCGTGCATTTCGAAGCACCACCGCGCGATGGCCTGGAAGCCCAACTCAACGAGTTTCTCGACTGGTTTGCCAACAGTCGCGATTCCACCAGCCTGGACCCACTGCTACGTGCCGGAATCGCCCACTTCTGGTTCGTCACCCTGCATCCGTTCGACGATGGCAATGGCCGTCTGACTCGGGCAATCACCGACCTGGCGCTGGCGCAAGGTGAGCGACAGGCCATTCGTTTCTATGCCATGTCTGCCAGCATCCTCGAAGACAGGGCCGGATATTACCAAGTGCTGGAGAACAGCCAGAAAGGCGACCTGGATATCACCCGCTGGCTATCCTGGTTTCTTGCTACCCTGCTGCGCAGCCTGGAACAGGCCCTGGCCAATATCGACCGGATACTAGCCAAGGCCAGGTTCTGGCAAGCACATCGCTCAGATGGTTTGCTGCCCGAACAGGTAAAGGTGCTCAACAGGTTGCTCGATGGCGGCCCCCGAGGATTCGAGGAAGGCATCAACGCAGCGCAATACCAGGCGGTGGCGAAGGTATCAAAGGCCACTGCGACCCGCCACCTGTCCGATCTGCTCGACAAGGCCTGCCTGGTTCGCCTGCCTGGCGGGGGCCGCAGTACCCGCTACCGCATCAACACTCAGGACATCTCCAACGCCTGACGCGGCTCACGGCGCTGGTACCAGGTGGCCATCAGCACCAGTACCAGCAACACCCCGCCCAGCACCGCCGAAGAGCCAACCGTGCCGAAGTCCAGGCCACCCTTCTCGTGGGGCTTGGTGAGGAAGTCGCCCAAGGTGGCGCCGAACGGGCGGGTAAGCACGAACGCAACCCAGAACAACACCACGCCAGGAATACGTGTCCAGTAGCGGGCCACCACTACCAAGGCGATGGCACTGCCGATCAACAGTGCGCCACCGGCAAAACCGAGCCCCGAGTCATCGGCCAGGTAATCGCCCAGCGCCGTGCCGAGGGTGTTGGAAAACAGGATCGCCACCCAATAGAACAATTCGCCCGTGCGGTTCTTGATGCGGGTGACATCCAGCGGGTTGCCGCTCAGGCGCCATACCAGGAAGGTCAGCAGCAGGATGCCGATGAGGATGGCCGAACCCGCGGCGTAGCCCAGGCCCAGTGTGCGGTCCATGAAGTCGGACATGGTAGTGCCGGCGGTGCTGGTGGAGAGGATCACCAGCCAGTACAGCATTGGGTGGTAGCGGCGCGAGTACAGCTGGCCGAGCAAGGTCAGCAGGAACACGCTGATCAGCAGCAGCGAGCTGAGGGCATAGCCGATGTTCAGGGTCATCGACAGCAAATCACCCGCCGTTTCGCCAAGGGTGGTAGCGCAGATCTTCATGACCCAGAAGGCCAAGGTGATTTGCGGAAGTTTGTTCATTGTTGTGCCGCTCCGGTTTGAGGTGCGGCGATGGTGCTGAGCAGCATTTGAAAAATCGGTTGGTGATGTATGAAAAATGCGTTGAGCAGCCTTCAATGACAGATTTTTCATCCTTAACGCCCCATTAATTCCACCCCCTCAAGCTGCAATGGCTGTCAGAACGTCGGCGCATGGGCAGACACATCCTGAGCCAGAACCGCTGCCAGAGCCCCAAGATGCGCGCCAATACATATCTAATTATTCGATTTTTAAGCGCTATTATTTGCGCTTTTTAATCAAGTTAATCGGCGTAGGATTAAACCCATAGAAACAAAACAACCTCAAGAACCCCTGGAGCAACGACCATGAAAAACAAACTGATCCTCACCCTGGCCCTCTCGGTTTTCGCTGCTGGCGCCTTCGCCGAAGATGGCTTCAACCGCACCAACGCCCACACCTTCGCAGCGACCCAGAGCCAATCCGCTGCCTACGCCGAAGATGGCTTCGACCGCACCGGTGGCCAGCGCTTCGCCGAAGACGGCTTCGACCGCACTGGTGGCCAGCGCTTCGCTGAAGACGGCTTCGACCGCACCGGTGGCCAGCGCTTCGCTGAAGACGGCTTCGACCGCACTGGCGGCCAACGTTTCGCCGAAGATGGCTTCGATCGCACCAACGCCCACCGCATCAGCTGATCTCTGATGCGAGCACCCAGCCCGGCTTCGGCCGGGCTTGATCATTTGCAGGCGGGCACAGGCTTGGCACACTAGGCGCCTTGTCCACCAGGAGGTAGGGCCAGCAAGCCCAGCACAGATGTATTACTACGAACCCGCCAAAGGCCACGGCCTGCCCCACGACCCGTTCAACGCCATCGTCGGCCCCCGCCCTATCGGCTGGATCTCCTCACAGGACCGCGAAGGCCGCCTGAACCTGGCGCCCTACAGCTTCTTCAACGCCTTCAACTACATTCCGCCGATCATCGGTTTCTGCAGCGTCGGGCGCAAAGACAGCCTGAACAACATCGAGCAGACCGGCGAATTCGTCTGGAACCTGGCAACCCGCCCGTTGGCCGAACAGATGAACCAGAGCTGCGCACCGGTTGCCGCCGAGATAAACGAATTCGAACTGAGCGGCCTCACCGCCAAGCCGTCGAGCATCGTCAACGTGCCGCGTGTCGGCGAAACCCCGGTGGCCTTCGAGTGCAAGGTCAGCCAGATTGTCCAGCTCAAGCGGGCCGACCAGGAACTGGTGCCCAGCTGGCTGATCCTGGGTGAAGTGGTGGCGGTGCACATTGCCGAGCACCTGTTGAAGAACGGTATCTACGATACCGCTGCTGCCGAGCCGATCCTGCGTGGCGGTGGCCCGGCAGACTATTTCGAGCTGGGCAACCTGTTCAAGATGGCCCGCCCGCCGGCCTGATCACCAGATCAGCTCACCCTCTTCGCTGACGCCCTGCAAGCGTTGCAGCTCGGCCGTGGCCGCTTCATCGGCGGCCACGGCGCCCTTGAACACCTGGCCGTCGAGAATCTTGTGAAAGCGCGGCGCGCCGCCCATGCCCAGGGCCTTGACCGCGATGGCCGCGTTGTAGCCCCCACCTTCCACCGGGACCATCGCCGAAACCGCTTCGAAATGCGGGAATTCTCTACGTGCCATGTTGCTATCTACCTGGTTGATCAAGGGCAGCATCTTACCCTATTCACCTGTACCGGCCCTATCGGCGGCAAGCCAGCTCCCACAGGTACTGCACCGCCCTCAAGACCTGTGATAACCCTGTGGGAGCTGGCTTGCCGGCGATGAGGCCAGAACAGGCAATAGCTCAATCAAAGGTATGCAGATCCAGGCTGCTGACCACCTGTTCCTGCACCAACTCACCAAACACTTCCAGCGTCGGCGAAGCAAAGTAGCCAGTCATCGCCTGCTGGTCTTGCCAGCTGCCACTGAGCAACCATAAATCGGCATCAGCCTGCGAACGCTGCACCGTGAAACTCAGGCAGCCCGGTGCCCGCAACGAGGGCTCGAGCAGATCACGCAGGCGCGCGCCCAGCTCCGCCGAGCGCCCGCTGCTGGCACGGATGAAAGCAAGGTGGGTGACCGGTTGTGTCGGGGTCATTGCACAATCTCCTTGAAGCAGGCGGACGGAAAAGCCAGGCTGCCAAGGTTAGGGCCTCACCCGCGCGACGCGTTAGGCCATTACTGCTCGCCGATTGCCTGATCCTGCAGCGCGGCAGGATCAGGCAATCGGCGTGCAGCTTTTGACTAGCGCCCGCCATTGCCCAAACCTATGCTGCGTCGGTCAGCAGAGGAAAGCCATAATGACCACCGCCACGTCCATCGACCCGAGCCTGGAACTGCAACGCCAGGAGCTGGCCGAGCTGATCCGCCGCCACGCCGGGGAGCCCCACGGCCCGGCATCGGCCATCGATGACCTGTACCTGGTGCGCTACACCGAAAACGTGCGCTCGGTACCCACCCTGGCGCAACCCGCGCTGTGCATCCTCGCCCAGGGCAGCAAAAGCCTGTTCCTCGGTGACGAGCAGTACGCCTACGACCCGCTGCACTACATGGTGGTCTCGGTAACATTGCCGCTTAGCGGCGTAAAGCTCGACGCCAGCCCCGAGCACCCGAGCCTTGGCTTGCGCATGGACCTGGACCCGGCCGAAATCAGCCAGCTGATCGCCGAAAGCGGGCCGATGCTGGTGCCCAACCGGCCTTCCGGTCGTGGCTTGTATGTGGAAAGAACCGATGCCGCGTTGCTCGACGCCTTGCTGCGGCTGATACGCCTGCTGGACACCCCTCGCGACATCGCGATGCTCGCGCCGCTGTTCCGCCGGGAGATTCTGTACCGTCTGCTGCGCGGGCCGCAGGGCTATCGGTTGTACGAAATCGCCTTGGCCAACAGCCAGACCCACCGGGTTTGCCAGGCCATTACCTGGCTCAACCAGAACTACCAACTGCCTTTGCGCATCGAGGACCTGGCGCGGGAGGTCAACCTCAGCACCTCGACCTTGCACCACCGGTTCAAGGCCGTGACGTCGATGAGCCCGTTGCAGTATCAGAAGCAACTGCGCCTGCAGGAGGCGCGGCGCTTGATGCTGAATGACGGGCTCGAGGCGGCGGTGGCGGCCTACCGGGTGGGGTATGAAAGCCCGTCACAGTTCAGCCGTGAATACAGCCGGCTGTATGGCGCGCCGCCGATTCGTGATGTGGCCAGGTTGCGGGCGACTGCTGGCTGAGTTTGGCTTTGCCTGTGCCGGCCCTTTCGCGGGTAAACCCGCTCCCACAGGTTTTGCACAGATACTGAAAACTGTGCAGTACCTGTGGGAGCGGGTTCACCCGCGAAAGGGCCGGTACAGGCAATAGCTTCACTTCAACCCAACACAGCCCCCTGCCACTGATTCTGGTCAACCTGGATCAAGGTCGGCCCCTTGCGCTCAACTGCCTGCCCCAACGCCACCTGCAGCTGCGCCACATCTGCCACCTGCTCCGCCGCCGCGCCCAGGGCCCGCGCCACACCGATGAAGTCCGGCGTATGGATATCCACCCCGACTGGCTCGATGGCCCGGTTGACCATGTACTTCTTGATTTCCTCGTACCCCTGGTTATTCCACAGCAGCACGATCAGCGGCACCTGCGCTTCCACCGCGCTGGCCAGCTCCGGCAAGGTGAACTGCAAACCGCCATCACCAATCAGGCACACCGCAGGCGCACGCTCACCGACCTGCTCCGCGCTGCCCAGCCAGGCGCCCATGGCCGCCGGCAATGCATAACCCAAGGTGCCGTAGCCGGTCGAGGCATTGAACCAACGGCGTGGCTGGTCCATGTCCAGGGTCAGGTTGCCGGTGTACACCGGTTGGGTCGAATCGCCCACCAGAATGGCATTGGGCAGGCGCTCGATAATTGCATTCAGCAAACGTGTCTGGCTCAGAGTCGGCTGGTCCCAACCCGCCGCCAGTGCCTGGCGCAGCTTGGCCACCCGGGCCGCGCCCCACGTACTTTCACGCACGGGTTGCGGCAATGCTTGCAAGGCGCCAAGCAGCGCCTCGGCGGCCAGTTCGGCATCGGCCACCAGCGACAACTCCGGCAGGTAATTGCGCACGGTCTGGTCCGGGTCGATGTCGATGCGCAACAGGCTGCCCGGGATCTCGAAACCACCTTTGAAGGTGACGTCATAGTCGGTTTCGGCCAGTTCGGTGCCGATCGCCAGCACCACATCGGCCTCGGCCACCAGCGCCCGCGTGGCTGGCAGTGACTGGGTCGAGCCAATCTGCAGCGGGTGGCTGGCCGGCAGCAGCCCCTTGGCATTGATGGTCAGCGCCACCGGCGCCTGCAGGTATTCGGCCAGGCGCGCCAGCGCAGCGCCAGCGGCCAATGCGCCGCCCCCGGCCAGGATCAATGGCCGCCGTGCATTGGCCAGGCGCTCGGCCATCTGCGCCACGGCCTGCGGCGCTGCCCCCGCCCGGCTGCTGCGCACCACGCGCCCCGGCAGCAGGTGATCGGCCGGTTCGACCAGCACGTCGAGCGGGATCTCGATATGCACCGGGCGCGGTCGGGCGCCTTCGAATACGGCGAATGCCCGGGCCAGCACCTGCGGCAGGTCATCGGCACTCATCAGGGTGTGGGAAAACGCCGCCACACCCGACACCAGCGCTGCCTGGTTGGGCAACTCGTGCAGCTTGCCGCGGCCACCGCCCAGCTGATCGCGGGCCTGCACGCTGGAAATCACCAGCATCGGGATCGAGTCGGCATAGGCCTGGCCCATGGCGGTGGTGATGTTGGTCATGCCCGGGCCGGTGATGATGAAGCACACCCCGGGCTTGCCGCGGGTCCGCGCATAGCCGTCGGCCATGAACCCGGCCCCCTGCTCGTGGCGCGGGGTGACATGGCGGATGGACGAGCCCGCCAGGCCGCGGTAGAGCTCCACGGTATGTACACCAGGAATGCCGAAGACATGGTCAACGCCATAGCCTTCAAGGAGTTTTACCAGTACTTCGCCGCAGGTTGCCATCGGGTTTCACCATGAATCTTGGTTGGGTTATGCCCTTATTGGACCCAGCCACGGCTATCGCCACAATGCAAAAAAACACATACTAGCCATGTCCTGCACTCATGGCTCAGCACAATGAAACGCCTCCCGCCCCTGCCCGCCCTGCATACCTTCCTGGTAACCGCCCAGCACTGCAATTTCACCCGTGCCGGGCAGCAGTTGCATATCACCCAGGGCGCCGTCAGCCGACAGATCGCGGCCCTCGAAGAGCATCTGGGTTATGCCTTGTTCCAGCGCCAGGCCCGTGGGCTGAGCCTGACCCGTGAAGGCCAGGACTGGCTGCCAAGGGTGCAACAGGTGTTCGCGCTGATCGAACAAGGGGTGCGCGAGGTGGGTGGGCGCAGCACTACCTTGCAGCTCAAGGCACCGACCTGCGTGATGCGCTGGCTGCTGCCACGCCTGATGGAATGGCAGGCGCTACGCCCGGATGTGCCTGTAGAGCTGACCACTACGGTGCAACATGGAGTGGACTTTCGCCGCGAGGGTTTCGATGCGGCGGTGGTGTATGGCGATGCGCCGAACCATGGGCTGCGCGTGCGCAAGCTGTTCGATGAGCAGCTGACGCCGGTGTGCGCACCGTCATTGCGCCAAGGGCCGGTACCGTTGCAGCAGGTCGAGGACCTGGCGCTACACATGCTGCTGCACCCGTCGCGGGATGAGCATGACTGGAGTTTATGGCTGCAGGCAGCCGGGGTGACGCTGGGCACTCAAGGGCCGAAGCAGCATTTCGAGACACTGGACATGGCGATGGCCATGGCCTCGCAGGGCACCGGCGTGGCCATCGGCGACTGGTCGCTGATCGGCGATGACTTGCGCGGGGGGCGGTTGTGCATGCCGTTTGCGCTGAAAGTGATGACCGGCAAGGGGTATTACCTGGTGAGCCAGGCCAAGAGCTTGCCGCCGGGACTGGTGGAGTTGTTGGATTGGCTGGAACACCAGGCCAGCCAGTGAGGGCCTCTTCGCGGGCACGCCCGCTCCCACAGGTACAGCACAGATTCCAAGACCTGTGCTTTACCTGTGGGAGCGGGCGTGCCCGCGAAGCAGGCGACTCAGTACCCGACCGTGAACCGCTGCCGCGAGTGCTGCGGCTTTTCCAGTTCGTCGAGCATGGCAATCGCGTAATCGGCAAAGGTGATCCAGCTCTTGCCATCCTCGCCGATCAACAGATGATCCTTGCCCAGCTTGTAATGCCCGCTGCGCTCACCTTCAACGAACTCCGCCGACGGCGACAGGAAGGTCCAGTCCAGATTCGGCTCCCGTTGCAACGCTTCCAGAAAACGCACCCCGGCAGTGGCCTCGGCCTTGTATGCCTCAGGGAAGTCCGGGCTGTCGATCACCCGATGCCCCGACGGCAGCAACAGGCTACCGGCCCCACCTACCACCAGCAGGCGCTTGACCCCGGCCCGCTTGACCGGCTCGATAATGGCGTGTGGCTCGATGGTCGAGAAATGCGCCGCACTCAGCACCGCATCCGCACCCGCGACCGCCGCTTGCAAGGCCGCGCTGTCCTTGGCATCCAGCGCCTTGACCGTCACTCCGTCCCGCCCCTGCAACCGCGACGGGTCGCGGGCGATGGCCAGCACACTGTGGCCACGGCGCAGGGCCTCTTCCAGCAACTGGCTGCCAGCGCGGCCAGTGGCACCGATGATTGCAATCTTGCTCATGGGATACTCTCCATCAGTTGAACGGAATTACCACTTCATCTCGCCCTTGGCGACCTTGGCCCCCAGTTCCAGCGAGCTTTCATCGGCCAGCCCTGGGTAACGTCGCTTCATCGCCGCGATCAACGCACCGGCGTCTTTCGCCTTGGCGGTCTCGGCATCGAAATCACGAATGTAGTTCGCCGTGAAACGCACGGCCTGCAGCGATCGGCTGCTGTCTTCCAGGTAATGTCCGGGGATGACCGTGCGCGGCGCCAGCGCTTCGATGTGCGCCAGAGTGCCGAGCCAGTCGGCGTGGGACTTGGCCGTTTGCGTGTCGGCCATCCATACATGAATGTTCTCTGACACCACCACGCCACCGACCACCGCCTTGATCGACGGGATCCACACAAAACTGCGGTCAGGTTGCGGGCCGTCGAGGCCGACCACCTCGAGGGCCTGCCCTTCCAGCGTCAGGCGGTTGCCTTCGAGCACTTGCGGCAGCACCAGCCGCGCCGGCTTGTCCGCGCCCATCTGCGGGCCCCAGTAGGCCAGCTTGGCATCCATGGTCTGGCGGATATGGGCAACCGTGGCGGCCGACGCCAGCACCTTGGCCTCGGGGAAGGCATGGGTCAGGGTATCCAGGCCGAAGTAGTAGTCCGGGTCGCCATGGCTGATGTAGATGCTGGTCAGCTGCTTGCCGCCTGCCCGCAGGCGCTGCACCAGCTGCTCGGCCTGGGCCTTGCCGAACTGGGCATCGACGAGGATGGCGTCGTGCTCGCCGCTGACGATCACCGAACTGACCGGGAAGATCGCCTCATGCCCGGGGTTGTAAACCTCCAGCCGCAAGGGGTCGGCAGCCAGCGCCGGGCCGGCCAGGGTCACACAGGCCAGCAGCAGGCCACGCAAGGGAGTGAAAAGAGACATCGCAAACGCCCGTCAGATGAACAATGCCCAACAGCTTAGTTGCCCAATCCGTGCCAAAAAATGCGATGCTCGAACATAGTTTGTTTCTGAAACCGGGCAAATCATGGACCGTCTCAACGCCATGCGCGTTTTCGTCACCGTCGTCGACCTGGGCAGCCAGTCGGCGGCGGCGGATCATCTGCAACTGTCGCGGCCGGTGGTGTCGCGCTACCTGGCAGAGCTGGAAGACTGGGTTGGCGCACGGCTGATGCAGCGCACCACACGCAAGCTCAGCCTCACCGCCGCCGGCCAGGAAACCCTGCCCCGCTGCCGGCAACTGCTGGAACTGGCCGGCGACCTGCAGGCCGCGGTGCAGCAGCCGGATGACGCGCCCAAGGGCGCACTGCGCATCAGCGTCAGCACCTCGTTCGGCCAGGCCCAGCTGGTGGATGCAGTGGCCGCCTACGTCCGGCGCTACCCCGGAGTGAAGGTGGAACTGCAGATGCTCGATCGCACGGTCAACCTGGTGGACGAGCGCATCGACCTGGCCATCCGCACCAGCAATGACCTGGACCCCAACCTGATCGCCCGGCGCCTGAGTGTGTGCCGCTCGGCAGTGTGTGCGGCACCGGCCTACCTGCGCGAGCACGGCACGCCGCAACGGGTCGAGGAGCTGAGCCGGCACAACTGCCTGACCCATGCCTACTTCGGCCACAGCCTTTGGCATTTCGAGGTGGCCGGCCAGCAAGTCGCCGTACCAGTGGCGGGGAACATCAGTGCCAACGAGGCGATGACACTGCAGAAGGCGGCGCTGGCCGGCGCAGGTATCGCCATGCTGCCGACCTACCAGGCCGCGGAGGCCCTGCGCCGGGGTGAACTGGTGCGCCTGCTGCCCGAAGCCAGGCCACGCGAGCTGAACCTGAATGCGGTATACACCTCACGCAAGCACATGCCGGCGACATTGCGCAGCATGCTGGATTTTCTGGTGCAGCGGTTCAAGGACGAACCGGAGTGGGATCAGGACTTGTAAGGCCCATGTGGGAGCGGCCTTGCGTCGCGAAAGGACCGCGCAGCGGTCCCAGGATCTTGGCCACATCAAATATTGTCGGGGCTGCTACGCAGCCCTTTCACGACACAAGGCCGCTCCTACGGGGATGGCGTTGTCACTCCTCGACGCTCATGTATTCCTTGGCCCAACGGATGTAGTCCTCGGGCTGGGTGTAGGTGTGCGAGAGTTCGGTGGCGCTGAGGTTTTCCGACTTGTTCTGCTGGCCGCGCTGCAGCCGCAGGCAATCGTAGGTGGCCTTGATCGCGGCAAAGTAGGCGGCGTGACCATCGACCACGATGCGTACGCCCAGGCGTGCCAGGCGCTCGTCGTCGCGCAGGCTCGGGTTGCCGTAGGTCACCAGCATCAGCGGCACCGTCAGGTGCTCGGCAATCTGCTCGAGTTGCTCGAAGTCCTTCACCCCAACCATGCAGATACCGTCGGCTCCGGCCTTCTGGTAGCTCTGGGTACGCACGATGATTTCTTCGGTGGTGAGCACGCCAGCGTTGGTCCGGGCAATTATCGACAGCGACGAATCGACCCGCGCCTCCAGCGCCGCACGGATCTTGCCGACGCCCTCTTCAACCGGGATCAGGTCGGTGGACTTGCGCCCGAACTGGGCAGGCAGCAGGGTGTCCTCGATGGTCAGCGCAGCCACGCCGGCGCGCTCCAGTTCGATGACCGTGCGCATGACATTCAGCGCGTTGCCATAGCCGTGGTCGGCGTCAGCCAGCACCGGCAGTTGCGCCACGCGACCAATACGGGTGGCCTGCTCGACGAACTCGCTGAGGGTGATCAGGGCGAAGTCCGGTGCAGCCAGTACCTGCAACGAAGCGACCGAACCACCGAGGATGCCGACCTCGAAGCCCAGGTCTGCGGCAATGCGTGCCGACATCGGGTCGAACACCGATGCGGTGTGATAACAGGAACCTGAAGCGAGCAGCTCGCGGAAGGCAAAACGCAGATCTTGATGGGAAGCCTTGGGCATGATCACTCCGCAAAATAAGTTGAAATTCGAACGGTAACTACCGACCCCTGTAATCGGGTCTACCTGGCCTGTTCCAACCGTCGCCATCTGGGCGGTCATGCTCGACATGCAGGCAGAGGAATAAAAGGTGTGGGAGACAGCGGCGCGAAAACCTGCGGCATAATGTTGCACCAAGCTGGTGCAAGCCCCCGGTTTTCAGCCTCTGTGGCATACCAACGATATCACGCAGCCATGCAGCACTGGATGAATGCGCCAATGCCGATCTTGCATAGGGGATGCAGATAGTACATAGGAAGCTACCTAACTCAGGTTACAATTTCGGGGCCCCTTCGCGGGCACGCCCGCTCCCACAGGTACACCACAGCCTTCAAGCCCTGAGTTGTACCTGTGGGAGCGGGCGTGGCCGCGAAGGGGTCTCAACCGATAAACAAGGTATCCCCGTGACCGCCGCCCTGCCCCCCACCACCCTGCGCAACGTGCTCACCGCCCTGATGCTGGCGATCTTCCTCGGCGCCCTGGACCAGACCATCGTTGCCGTCTCGCTGCCGGCGATCTCGGCGCAGTTCAACGATGTCGGCCTGCTGGCCTGGGTCATCTCCGGCTACATGGTGGCGATGACCGTGGCCGTGCCGATCTACGGCAAGCTGGGCGACCTGTACGGGCGGCGCAGGATGATCCTCACCGGCATCAGCCTGTTCACCCTGGCCTCGATCGCCTGCGCCCTGGCCCAGGACATGCAGCAACTGGTGCTGGCCCGGGTACTGCAGGGCATTGGTGCCGGCGGCATGGTCTCGGTGAGCCAGGCGATCATCGGCGACTTCGTGCCCCCGCGAGAGCGCGGCCGCTACCAAGGCTATTTCAGCAGCATGTACGCGGTGGCCAGCGTCGCCGGGCCGGTGCTGGGCGGCTGGCTGACCGAATACCTGTCATGGCGCTGGGTGTTCTGGATCAACCTGCCGCTGGGGCTGGTTGCACTGTGGGCGATCCGCCGTGCCCTCGGCGGCATGCCGGCGCAGCGCCGCGAGGCGCAGGTGGACTACCTTGGCGCCGTGCTGCTGATCCTCGGCCTGGGTAGCCTGTTGCTGGGCATTACCCTGGTCGGCCAGGGCCACGCCTGGGCCGACCCGGCCGTGCTGGCGCTGTTCGCCTGCGCCGCGCTGGGCCTGGTGCTGTTCATCGCCCATGAGCGCCGCTGCCCGGAGCCACTGCTGCCACTCGGCCTGTTCGGCAACCGCGTGGCGGTGCTGTGCTGGGGCGTGATCTTCTTCGCCAGTTTCCAGTCGATCTCCCTGACCATGCTCATGCCGTTGCGCTACCAGGGCATCACCGGCGCCGGTGCCGACAGCGCGGCCTTGCACCTCCTGCCGCTGGTGATGGGGCTGCCCATGGGTGCCTTCACCGGCGGACGCATGACCAGCCTGACCGGGCGCTACAAGCCGCAGATCCTGGCCGGCGCACTGCTGATGCCGCTGGCCATTTTCGCCATGGCGCTGACCCCGCCGCAGTCGGCCTTGCTCAGTGCACTGTTCATGCTGCTGACCGGCATCGCGTGTGGGCTGCAGTTCCCGACCTCGCTGGTAGGCACGCAAAGCGCGGTGGACAGCAAGGACATTGGCGTGGCCACCAGCACCACCAACCTGTTCCGCTCGCTGGGCGGGGCCATGGGGGTGGCGTGCATGTCCAGCCTGCTGCTGGCGCTGCTGCACCAGGGCGGGTTCGAGTCGCTGGGTAATCCGTTGCTGGGGAGCCTGAAGGCCGGTGAAGTGGACCTGGTGACACAGGGGCGGTTGCTCGATACGTTCCGGCAACTGTTGATGGGGAGTGCCGGGGTAGCCGTGCTGGGAATGTTTGCAGCGTTTGCATTGCCCGACCGGCAACTGCGCGGACGCTAGAAGCTACGCGATCTCTGTGGGAGCGGCCTTGTGTCGCGAAAGGGCCGCGAAGCGGCCCCAGGATTTCAGCAGTGATGCACAAATTGCCGGGGCTGCTGCGCAGCCCTATCGCGACACAAGGCCGCTCCCACAGGATCTGTGATTTGTTCAAGGTCATCCGAAAGCATTAATCCCCCCTTAACACAAAGGGGTAACACTCCCTCACAATCCTTAACAAAGTGTCATTTGCGCAGAGCCGGGCTCAAGCGCAGCATATCCAGCCCGGTGTCAACCCATTTTTCGACATCCTTCAACAGATCGACACTGTCAGGCAGCAACAGCCAGCGCCCGATCAGGCCATCGACATAGGCAAACATGGCCACCGCCGCGCGCTCGACATCCAGCTCGCCTGGCAACTGGCCCCGGCGCACGGCATTGGCCAACGCCAGGGTGATGCCCTTGTGGCAATCCAGCACCGCACCCTGGCGCTGCTGGCGAATTTCACACATGTCATCGGTGAACTCGCACTTGTGATGCAGGATTTCATTGATACGCCGGGTTCGGGCATCGAGCACCAGCTCGTCGAACACTTGCAGCAACAGCTTGCGCATGCAGCCAAGCGGGTCCACTTCGTCCTCGCTTTCGCTCGCCCGCGCCAGGTGGTCATGGGTTTCATGCAGGCTGTCGAGCAGCGCCTGCACCAACTCGGCCTTGTTGTTGAAGTGCCAGTAGATCGCCCCCCGCGTCACACCCGCCAGTTCGGCGATGTCGGCCAGGGTGGTTCGCGCAACCCCGCGCTTGTAGAAGGCCTTTTCCGCCGCCTCGATGATCTGGGCGCGGGTTTCCTGGGCTTCTTCTTTGGTTCGACGGACCATGGCAGTACAAACCTCATCTGCCCCGAACGCGCGGCGCGTGCGGGGAACACTCCGGGGGCACCTCTGCAGGGTGCCTCGCGGAGGAGCTAATCAAGGGCTGTGGCAGTACCCAAGTACAACCCAGCGGTATTTACAAACAACCATGAATGTAAGTATATTCCTTAGCAAGCTATTTATCCACCGGATAGCAATTTTTCCAGATCAAGACTCTTCCATTACTCTTGAGCGTCTCCCAGCTCCAGCGACCCGAGGATCCTCATGCAATTCAAGCCAGCCGTTACCGCTCTGGTTTCCGCCGTCGCCCTGGCAACCCTGCTCAGTGGCTGTAAGAAAGAAGAAGCAGCGCCAGCGGCGCAGGCTCCTCAGGTCGGCGTCGTGACCATCCAGCCCCAAGCCTTCACCCTGACCTCGGAATTGCCGGGGCGTACCAGTGCCTACCGCGTCGCCGAAGTGCGCCCGCAGGTCAACGGCATCATCCTCAAGCGCCTGTTCAAGGAAGGCAGTGAGGTCAAGGAAGGCCAGCAGCTGTACCAGATCGACCCTGCCGTGTACGAAGCCACCCTGGCCAATGCCCAGGCCAACCTGCAGGCCACCCGCTCGCTGGCCGAGCGCTACAAGCAGCTGATCGACGAACAGGCTGTCTCCAAGCAGGAATACGACGACGCCAATGCCAAACGATTGCAGGCCGAGGCTTCGCTCAAAAGCGCGCAGATCGACCTGCGCTACACCAAGGTCCTGGCACCGATCAGCGGCCGTATCGGCCGTTCTTCGTTCACCGAAGGTGCACTGGTGAGCAATGGCCAGGCCAACGCCATGGCCACCATCCAGCAACTCGATCCGATCTACGTCGACGTCACCCAGTCCACCGCCGAGCTGCTCAAGCTGCGCCGTGACCTGGAAAGCGGCCAGTTGCAAAAGGCCGGCGACAACGCCGCCTCGGTGCAGCTGGTGCTGGAAGACGGCAGCCTGTTCAAGCAGGAGGGCCGCCTGGAGTTCTCCGAGGTCTCGGTCGACGAGACCACCGGCTCGGTCACCCTGCGCGCCCTGTTCCCCAACCCCGATCACACCCTGCTGCCAGGCATGTTCGTGCATGCGCGGCTCAAGGCCGGGGTCAACGCCAACGCCATCCTGGCCCCGCAACAGGGCGTGACCCGCGACCTGAAAGGCGCGCCGACCGCGCTGGTGGTCAACCAGGAGAACAAGGTCGAACTGCGCCAGCTCAAGGCCAACCGTACCCTGGGCAGCGACTGGCTGATCGAGGAAGGCCTGAACCCGGGTGACCGCCTGATCACCGAAGGGCTGCAGTACGTGCGCCCGGGCGTCGAGGTCAAGGTCAGCGAAGCCACCAACGTCAAGAAGCCGGCCAGCCCTGTTCAGGCCAACGCGGCGAAAGCAGACGCCAAAGCGGAGTAAACCATGTCGAAGTTCTTTATCGATCGCCCGATCTTCGCCTGGGTGATCGCCTTGGTGATCATGCTGGTCGGCGCCTTGTCGATCCTGAAGCTGCCGATCAACCAGTACCCCAGCATCGCGCCGCCGGCCATCGCCATCGCCGTGACATACCCGGGCGCCTCGGCACAAACCGTGCAGGACACCGTGGTACAGGTGATCGAGCAGCAGCTCAACGGTATCGACAACCTGCGTTATGTGTCGTCGGAAAGTAACTCCGACGGCAGCATGACCATTACCGCCACCTTCGAGCAGGGCACCAACCCAGACACCGCACAGGTGCAGGTGCAGAACAAGCTGAACCTGGCCACCCCGCTGCTGCCGCAGGAAGTGCAGCAGCAAGGTATCCGCGTCACCAAGGCAGTGAAGAACTTCCTGCTGGTGATCGGCCTGGTGTCCGAAGACGGCAGCATGACCAAGGACGACCTGGCCAACTACATCGTCTCCAACATGCAGGACCCGATCTCGCGTACCGCGGGTGTGGGTGACTTCCAGGTGTTCGGTGCGCAGTACGCCATGCGTATCTGGCTCGATCCGGCCAAGCTGAACAAGTTCCAGCTGACCCCGGTCGACGTCAAGACCGCCGTGGCCGCGCAGAACGTGCAGGTGTCCTCCGGCCAGCTCGGCGGCCTGCCGGCCATGCCGGGTACCCAGCTGAACGCCACCATCATCGGCAAGACCCGCCTGCAGACTGCCGAGCAGTTCGAGAAGATCCTGCTCAAGGTCAACAGCGACGGTTCGCAGGTGCGTCTGGGTGATGTCGCCCAGGTTGGCCTGGGTGGTGAAAACTATGCCGTCAGCGCCCAGTTCAACGGCAAGCCGGCCTCCGGCCTGGCAGTAAAACTGGCCACCGGTGCCAACGCCCTGGACACCGCCAAGGCCCTGCGCCAGACCATCGCCGACCTGGAACCATTCTTCCCGCCTGGGGTGAAAGCGGTATTCCCGTATGACACCACCCCGGTGGTCACCGAATCGATCAGTGGCGTTATCCACACCCTGATCGAAGCCGTGGTCCTGGTGTTCCTGGTGATGTACCTGTTCCTGCAGAACTTCCGCGCCACCATCATCACCACCATGACCGTACCGGTTGTGTTGCTGGGTACCTTCGGCATCCTTGCCGCTGCCGGCTTCAGCATCAACACCCTGACCATGTTCGCCATGGTCCTGGCCATCGGCTTGCTGGTGGACGACGCCATCGTCGTGGTGGAGAACGTCGAGCGGGTGATGTCCGAGGAAGGCTTGCCGCCCAAGGAAGCGACCAAGCGCTCGATGGAGCAGATCCAGGGTGCCCTGGTGGGTATCGCCCTGGTGCTGTCGGCGGTACTGCTGCCCATGGCGTTCTTCGGCGGCTCCACGGGTGTGATCTACCGGCAGTTCTCCATCACCATCGTCTCGGCCATGGGCCTGTCGGTGCTGGTGGCGCTCATCTTCACCCCGGCCCTGTGCGCCACCATGCTCAAGCCGCTGAAGAAGGGCGAGCACCATGTGGCCAAGCGTGGCTTCTTTGGCTGGTTCAACCGCAACTTCGACCGCAGCGTAACCGGCTACGAGCGCAGCGTGGGTACCATCCTGCGCAACAAGGTACCGTTCCTGCTGGCCTACGCGCTGATCGTGGTCGGCATGATCTGGCTGTTCGCCCGCATCCCTACCGCGTTCCTGCCGGAAGAAGACCAGGGCGTATTGTTCGCCCAGGTACAGACCCCGGCCGGCTCCAGTGCCGAGCGCACCCAGGTGGTGGTCGACCAGATGCGTGAGTACCTGCTCAGCGAAGAAGCCGACACGGTGGCTTCGGTATTCACCGTCAACGGCTTCAACTTCGCCGGCCGTGGCCAGAGCTCGGGTATGGCGTTCATCATGCTCAAGCCGTGGGATGAGCGCTCCAAGGAAAACAGCGTGTTCGCCCTTGCCCAGCGCGCCCAGCAGCACTTCTTCACCTTCCGCGATGCGATGGTGTTCGCCTTTGCCCCGCCTGCGGTGCTCGAACTGGGTAACGCCACCGGCTTCGACGTGTTCCTGCAGGACCGCGGCGGTGTCGGCCATGCCAAGCTGATGGAAGCGCGCAACCAGTTCCTGGCCAAGGCCGCGCAGAGCAAGATCCTCAGCGCCGTGCGCCCGAACGGCCTGAACGACGAGCCGCAGTACCAGCTGACCATCGATGACGAGCGTGCCAGCGCCCTGGGCGTGACCATCGCCGACATCAACAACACCCTGTCGATTGCCCTGGGTGCCAGCTACGTCAACGACTTCATCGACCGTGGCCGGGTCAAGAAGGTGTACATCCAGGGCGAGCCGAACGCGCGGATGAGCCCGGAAGACCTGCAGAAGTGGTACGTGCGCAATGGCGCCGGCGAAATGGTGCCGTTCTCCTCCTTCGCCAAGGGCGAATGGACCTACGGTTCGCCGAAGCTGTCGCGTTACAACGGCGTCGAGGCAATGGAAATCCTCGGTGCTCCGGCCCCGGGCTACAGTACCGGTGAAGCCATGGCCGAGGTCGAGCGCATTGCTGGCGAACTGCCAAGCGGCATCGGCTTCTCCTGGACCGGCATGTCCTACGAGGAAAAACTCTCCGGTTCGCAGATGCCGGCACTGTTCGCCCTCTCGGTACTGTTCGTGTTCCTGTGCCTGGCAGCCCTGTACGAAAGCTGGTCGATCCCGATCGCCGTGGTACTGGTAGTACCGCTGGGTATCATCGGTGCCCTGATCGCCACCAGCCTGCGCGGGTTGTCCAACGACGTGTACTTCCTGGTCGGCCTGTTGACCACCATCGGCCTGGCGGCGAAAAACGCCATCCTGATCGTCGAATTCGCCAAGGAACTGCACGAGCAAGGCCGCAGCCTGTACGACGCGGCGATCGAGGCGTGCCGCATGCGTCTGCGCCCGATCATCATGACCTCGCTGGCGTTCATCCTCGGCGTGGTACCGTTGACTATCGCCAGCGGCGCCGGCGCCGGCAGCCAGCACGCCATCGGTACTGGCGTGATCGGCGGCATGATCAGTGCGACCGTGCTGGCTATCTTCTGGGTACCACTGTTCTTCGTCGCAGTGTCGTCACTGTTCGGCAGCAAAGAGCCGGAAAAAGACGTCACCCCTGAAACTCCACGTTATGAGGCTGGGCAATGACCAAGTCTTTGTTGTCCCTGGCAGTAACCGCTTTCATTCTTGGCGGCTGCTCGCTGATCCCTGACTACCAGACCCCGGAATCGCCGGTGGCTGCACAGTGGCCGCAAGGCCCTGCGTACTCGCCGACGCAATCAGCGGAAGTTGCCGCCGCCGAGCAGGGCTGGCGCCAGTTCTTCCACGACCCGGCACTGCAGCAGCTGATCCAGACATCGCTAGTCAACAACCGCGACCTGCGCGTTGCCGCGTTGAACATCGACGCCTACCGTGCGCAGTACCGCATCCAGCGTGCCGACCTGTTCCCGGCGGTTTCGGCCACCGGCAGCGGCAGCCGCCAGCGCGTACCGGCGAACATGTCGCAGACAGGCGAAGCGGGCATCACCAGCCAGTACTCGGCCACCCTGGGCGTCAGCGCCTATGAGCTGGACCTGTTCGGCCGCGTGCGCAGCCTGACCGAGCAGGCCCTGGAAACCTACCTGTCCAGCGAGCAGGCGCGTCGCTCCACGCAGATCAGCCTGGTGGCCAGCGTGGCCAACGCTTACTACACCTGGCAGGCCGACCAGGCGCTGTTCAAGCTGACCGAAGAAACGCTGAAGACCTACGAGGAAAGCTACAACCTCACCCGTCGCAGCAGCGAAGTCGGCGTAGCCTCGGCACTCGACGTCAGCCAGGCGCGTACCGCCGTGGAAGGCGCCCGGGTCAAGTACTCGCAGTACCAGCGCCTGGTTGCCCAGGACGTCAACAGCCTGACCGTGCTGCTGGGCACCGGCATTCCCGCCGACCTGGCCAAGCCTCTGGAGCTCAATGCCGACCAGCTGGCCGAAGTACCGGCCGGCCTGCCGTCGGACATCCTCCAGCGTCGCCCGGACATCCAGGAAGCCGAGCACCTGCTCAAGGCCGCCAATGCCAACATTGGCGCGGCCCGCGCAGCGTTCTTCCCGAGCATCAGCCTGACCGCCAATGCCGGCAGCCTGAGCCCCGACATGGGCCACCTGTTCTCGGGCGGCCAGGGCACCTGGCTGTTCCAGCCGCAGATCAACCTGCCGATCTTCAACGCCGGCAGCCTGAAGGCCAGCCTGGACTACTCGAAGATCCAGAAGGACATCAACGTCGCCAAGTACGAAAAGACCATCCAGACCGCCTTCCAGGAAGTCTCCGATGGCCTGGCGGCGCGCAAGACCTTCGAAGAGCAGCTGCAGGCGCAACGCGACCTGGTGCAGGCGAACCAGGACTACTACCGCCTGGCCGAACGCCGCTATCGCATCGGTATCGACAGCAACCTGACCTTCCTCGACGCCCAGCGCAACCTGTTCAGCGCCCAGCAGGCACTGATCGGCGACCGCTTGTCGCAGCTGACCAGCGAGGTCAACCTGTACAAGGCGCTTGGCGGTGGCTGGTACGAGCAGACCGGGCAGGCCAAAAACCAGCAGGCAGCGGTGGAAGCACCGAAGAGCTGATTGCAGCTGTCAAAGCATCAAGCCCACCCTCGCGGTGGGCTTTTTGTTTTGTGTTGCCTGTGCTGGCCTCTTCGCGGGCTTGCCCGCTCCCACAGGGCCACCAC
The DNA here is from genome assembly GCF_032971465.1 of Pseudomonas sp. LSJ-87. NCBI lineage: Bacteria > Pseudomonadati > Pseudomonadota > Gammaproteobacteria > Pseudomonadales > Pseudomonadaceae > Pseudomonas > Pseudomonas sp. LSJ-87. Next base: position 169,562 of record NZ_JAWJYQ010000022.1, read on the forward strand.
AGTTTCCAAGGCTGTGGTGATCCTGTGGGAGCGGGCGAGCCCGCGAAGAGGCCAGCACAGGCAAACAATTAACCAACCAGAACATTCCGTTCGATTATCGCCCGCTTCCGTTTGTGGCGAATTGCCTCACCCCAGCCCTACCCCGCACCATCCTCCCACGCAACGTTGCCCCGGTTCATCCCAAAAGACCCGCACCTGCAGGCCGCATCCTGCAGCGTACCGGCTCGCCCATAAAAACAAGAGATCCACGACAGATGAGCACTTTGCAACCCGCACGCCAGCTGCTGCCCGGCCTGTTGGCCATGTCCTGCGCACTCCCCGTGTTCGCCGCCGACCAAGGTGGTTTCCTGGAGGACGCCAAGGCCACCCTCAACCTGCGCAACTTCTACATCAACCGCAACTTCGTCGACCCGGCCCACCCGCAAGCCAAGGCCGAAGAGTGGACGCAGAGCTTCATCCTCGACGCCCGCTCCGGCTTTACCCAAGGCACCGTCGGTTTCGGCGTGGATGTACTGGGCCTGTACTCGGTCAAGCTCGACGGCGGCAAAGGCACCACCAACACCCACCTGCTGCCGGTGCACGACGACGGCCGCCCCGCCGATGACTTCGGCCGCCTGGGCGTGGCACTGAAAGCCAAGCTGTCCGAAACCGAGCTGAAAGTGGGTGAATGGATGCCGGTACTGCCGATCCTGCGCTCGGACGATGGCCGCTCGCTGCCGCAGACCTTCCGCGGCGGCCAGCTGACCTCGAAGGAAATCGCCGGCCTGACCCTGTACGCCGGCCAGTTCCGCGGCAACAGCCCGCGCAACGACGCCAGCATGGAAGACATGTCGCTGAACGGTAAGGCCGCATTCACCTCCGACCGTTTCAACTTTGGCGGCGGCGAGTACACCTTCAACGACAAGCGCACCATGATCGGCCTGTGGGATGCCCAGCTCAAGGACATCTACCGCCAGCAGTACCTCAACCTGGTGCACAGCCAACCCCTGGGCGACTGGACCCTGGGCGCCAACCTGGGCTACTTCATCGGCAAGGAAGACGGCGCCGAACGCGCTGGCGAACTGGACAACCGCACCGCCTCGGCCATGCTCTCGGCGCGCTATCAGGGCCACACCTTCTACGTCGGCCTGCAGAAAGTCAGCGGCGACGACGCCTGGATGCGGGTCAACGGTACCAGCGGCGGCACCCTGGCAAACGACAGCTACAACTCCAGCTTCGACAACGCCAAGGAGCGCTCCTGGCAGGTGCGCCATGACTTCAACTTCGCCACCGTCGGCGTGCCAGGCCTGACCCTGATGAACCGCTACATCAAGGGTGACAACGTCACCGCAGGCGGCGTGGACGATGGCAAGGAATGGGCGCGAGAAACCGAATTGGCCTATGTGGTGCAGTCGGGCAGCTTCAAGGACCTGTCGGTGAAGTGGCGCAACTCCACCATGCGCCGGGACTTCAGCACCAACTCGTTCGATGAGAACCGGTTGATCGTGAGTTACCCGCTGAATCTCCTCTGAATTCTTCAGGTTCACCACAGTTTCAGAATCTGTGGTGAACCTGTGGGAGCGGGTTTACCCGCGAAGAGGCCAGAAGCCACAGCAAATAACCATAAGCTATAAACAAATCAATAAACCTTCTTTGACGACATATGCAGCAACCGCTTGAATAGGCCCCTGATCCCCGCCCCAGAGCCGTGACATGGACCTCCGTCAGCTGCGCTACTTCATCGCCCTCACCGAATACCGCAGCTTCGTCCGTGCCGCCGAGGCCATGGGCATCACCCAACCCGCCTTCAGCCGTGCCATCCAGAGCCTGGAGCACAGCTTCGGCTGCCCACTGGTCGACCGCGCCAGCAAAGCCCTGCCGCCCACCCCCGAAGGCCTGGTGGTGCTGCAACATGCCCGGCGCCTGGTACAAGGTGCCGCGCAGCTGAGCAACGAAGTGCTGCAGATGACCAAGCTCGACGCCGGCGAGCTGCATTTCGGCAGCGGCCCGGCGCTGGCTGTGCGCCTGGTGCCCGACGCCCTGCGCCACTTTCTCGAACGCCACCCGGGCATCCGCACCTCGCTGCTGGTGGACAACGCCGAACGCCTCGGCCAGGCCCTGCGCCGCGAGCAGATCGAGTTTTTCGTCGACGATATCCGCCCGTTCGAAGCTGACCCCAACTTCCACACCGAGCCCCTTTCACCGCGCCCCGGCCTGTTCTTCTGCCGCCCAGGGCACCCATTGCTGGCCAAGGACAGCCTGTCGACCAACGATCTGTTCAGCTACCCGCTGGCCAGCGCCCTGCTCGCCCCCGGCGTGCGCAAGCGCCTGGCCAACCTGAGCGGGCGCAGCGATTTCACCCCGCACCTGCAAACCGAGCACCTGGCCGTGCTGCGCAGCGTGGTGCAGGCCAGCGATGCCATCGGCACCGCCAGCGAGGAAGCCGTGGCCGAAGACCTGGCCAGCGGCCGCCTGGTGCGCCTGCACTGGCGCAACCTGCCACCGGCGCTGGAAGTGCTGAGCGTGCGCTGTGGCGTGGTCAGCCGCAGCGGTTACCGGCTGTCGCCGGCGGCGCGAGCGATGATCGAGACGCTGGTGGGGCTGGATATGCCAGTGCGGGCTGCTGCCATTCGCTGAGCTGATGATGGTGGCAGGGGCGGGCTATCCTGAGCTATATCGGTCGCCTGTACCGGCCCTTTCGCGGGTGAACCCGCTCCCACAGGTACAGCGCAGCTCTCAGGAGTTGTGGTGCCCCCTGTGGGAGCGGGTTTACCCGCGAAGAGGCCAGAACAGGCAATACACCTCGATCAGGCAACCAGGGAGGCACAACAATGAAAACCCTCGTCGACCACCTGAGCCAATACGCCAGCTACCACCGCGACCCACGCAACATCGCCACCCATTTCGTCGGCATCCCGATGATCGTGCTGGCGGTCACCATCCTGCTGTCGCGCCCTGGCTGGGAGGTAGCCGGCATGTGGCTGTCCCCTGCCCTGCCGGCGGCGGCAGCCTCGGTCTGGTTCTACCTGCGCCTGGACCTGCGCTTCGGCCTGGTGATGGGGTTGTTGCTTGGGCTATGCCTGTGGGTCGGCCAGATGCTGGCGATGCAGACGACAGCGCTGTGGCTCGGTGCCGGGCTGGGGGCGTTCGTGGTGGGCTGGATCATCCAGTTCGTCGGCCATTACTACGAAGGCCTCAAGCCGGCGTTTGTCGACGATGTCAGTGGGTTGATCATCGGGCCGTTGTTCGTGGTGGCAGAAGCGGCATTCATGCTCGGCCTGTGCCCGGCCCTGAAGCAAGCCGTGGAAAGCAACGCCGGCCCAGTGGCCATGCGGCAGAAGAATGCGGCCATGTAAACATTCCATGGCCCTATCGCCGGCAAGCCAGCTCCCACAGGGACTGCACTGCCCTCAAGCCTGATGCTATCCCTGTGGGAGCTGGCTTGCCGGCGATAGGGACGGTACAGGCATTACTGCTGTCGCGACTCCACGCCCAGCTCATCCCACACCGACTCAGCCATGTGGAAGGTGGCATTGGCCGCCGGAATGCCGCAATAGATCGCGCTCTGCATCAGCACTTCCTTGATCTCGTCGCGGGTCACGCCGTTATTGGCCGCCGCGCGCAGGTGCAGCTTCAGCTCGTCGTTGCGGTTCATGCCAATCAGCATGGCGATGGTGATCAGGCTACGGGTATGCCGCGGCAAGCCCGGGCGAGTCCAGATGTCACCCCAGGCGTGGCGGGTGATCATCTCCTGGAACTCGCCGTTGAAGTCGTTGAGCTTCTCCAGGCTGCGGTCCACGTGGGCATCGCCAAGCACTGCGCGGCGTACCTGCATGCCGGCGTCGTAACGTTGTTTCTCGTCCATGGCGGTATCCTCAGTGAGCCAGCAGGAAGTCGAGCACGCGGCGGCTGAACGCCTCGCCGATCTCGACGTTGGACAGGTGCGCCGCCGGGAAGTCGACGTACTCGGCACCCGCGATACCGGCCTGCATGAAGCGGCCGTGCTCCGGAGTGGTCACCACGTCCTCGGTACCGGCAACGATCAGCGCCGGCACCTGGATACGGCCCAGTTGCTCGCGGTAATCGGCATCACGCACCGCCGCGCAGTTGCCGGCATAACCTTGCGGGCTGGTTTGCGCCAGCATCTGGCAGATGCGCTGGGCCTGCGCTGGCTGGGCCTGGGCGAAGCCTGGGGTGAACCAGCGGGCGATGGAGGCATCGCGCAGGTCGACCATGGCCTGCTGGCCGCCCTTGAGCACGGTGTCGATACGGGTGTTCCACACCTCGTCGTTGGCAATCTTGGCGGCGGTATTGCACAGGGTCAGGCTGTGCAGGCGCTCGCCGGCATTGATGCCCAGCCACTGGCCGATCAGGCCGCCCATAGACAGGCCGACGAAGTGCGCCTTGGCAATATCCAGGCCATCGAGCAGGGCCAGCACATCACGGCCCAGCTGTTCGATGCTGTAAGGGCCTTCAGTGACCAGCGACCCACCGTGGCCACGGGTGTCGTAGCGCAACACGCGCAAGTGCTGGCTCCACAGTGGAATCTGCGTGTCCCACATGCCCAGGTCGGTACCGAGCGAGTTGGACAGGACCAGCACCGGGGCGTTTTCCGGGCCATCGATCTGGTAATTCAAAACGCCATCGGCCAGTTGCAAATGCGCCACAGCGGTCTCCTTCAGGCAGTGAAACGTTGATGTTCGGACACGGCGCGCGCCACCCAGACGCGGGCCTGGCCCAAGTAATGGGCAGGGTCGAGCAAGCGATCGAGTTCTTCGGCGGACAGCTCGGCGCTGACTTGCGGCTCTTCACCCAGCACGGTGCGCAGGTGGCGCTGTTCGGCCACGGCGCGCTGGCAGCACTGCTCCAGCAGGTGGTGGGCGTGGTCGCGGCCCAGGCGCTGGGCAAGGACGATGCTCACCGCTTCGGCCAGCACCAGGCCCTGGGTCAGGTCGAGGTTACGGCGCATGCGCGCGGCATCCACCTCCATGCCCTCGGCAATCACCTGGGCCTGGCGCAGCGCACCAGATACCAGGCAGCAGATGTCCGGCAGGGTTTCCCATTCGGCATGCCACAGGCCGAGGCTGCGCTCATGCTCCTGGGGCATGGCGGCAAACAGCGTCGAAACCAGCCCCGGCACGCGGGTCGCGGCGCCGATCAGCACCGCGGCGCCCACAGGGTTGCGCTTATGCGGCATGGTCGAAGACCCACCCTTGCCCGGCGCGGAAGGCTCGAACAGTTCCCCCGCCTCGGTCTGCATCAGCAGGCTGACATCACGGCCGAACTTGCCCAGGCTACCGGCGACCAGGCCCAGCACCGAGGCAAATTCCACCAGGCGGTCGCGCTGGGTGTGCCAGGGCTGCTCGGGCAGGGTCAGCTTGAGCTGCTCGGCCAGGGCTTCGGCCACCGGCATCGCCTTGCTGCCCAAAGCCGCCAGGCTGCCCGAGGCGCCGCCAAACTGCAGCACCAGCAAGCGTGGGCGCAGCTCCTGCAGGCGCTGGCGGTGACGGGTCAAGGCGCCCAGCACACCGGCCAGTTTCATGCCCAGGGTCACCGGGGTGGCATGCTGCAGCCAGGTGCGCCCCACCAGCGGCGTGTCGGCGTGCTGCAAGGCCTGGCGCGACAAGGTATCGGCCAGCTTGCCGAGGTCGGCTTCGATCAGGTCGAGGGCAGCGCGCAGCTGCAGGACCAGCCCGGTGTCCATCGCGTCCTGGCTGGTGGCGCCCAGGTGCACATAGCGCTCGGCTTCGGGCACGCCACTGGCAATCACCTTGCCCAACGCCTTCACCAGCGGGATCGCCGAGTTGCCAGCAGTGGCGATGGCATTGGCCAGCGCGCCAACGTCATAGCGCTCGGCGTGGCACGCCGCCTCGATGGCCGCTACCGCGCTATGCGGGACCAGCCCGGCAGCCGCCTCGGCCCGCGCCAGCGCCGCTTCGAAATCGAGCATGCCCTGCAGGCGGCCACGGTCGGAGAAGATCTCGCGCATGGCCGGTGCGGTGAAGTAGGCGTCGAACAGTTGGTTGGTCATGCCACGTCCTTAATCATCGTGGTGCAGGTACGCGGCCTGCTTCGGCAAGCGCAGGCTGAACAGGAAGGCAATCGCCATCATCGCTGTCACGTACCAGTAGAAAGTGTTTTCCATGCCCAAGGTCTTCAGGCCCAGGGCAACGTATTCGGCCGAACCACCGAACGCCGCGTTGGCCACTGCATAGGCCAGGCCCACGCCCAGCGCACGCACCTGCGGCGGGAACATCTCGGCCTTCACCAGGCCGCTGATCGAGGTGTAGAAACTGACGATACACAACGCCAAGGTAATCAGCACGAAGGCCATGAACGGGCTGCTCACGGTTTTCAGCGCCATCAGCAGTGGCACTGTGAACAGCGTACCCAGGGCGCCGAACAGCATCATCGAATTACGCCGGCCGATGCGGTCGGAGAGCATGCCGAAGAACGGCTGCAGCACCATGAACAGGAACAGCGCGCCGGTCATCACGTAGCTGGCGTTTTTCGCAGTCATGCCAGCGGTGTTGACCAGGTACTTCTGCATGTAGGTGGTGAAGGTGTAGAAGATCAGCGAACCGCCCGCGGTATAGCCGAGCACGGTAATGAAAGCCGCCGCGTGGTTGCGGAACAGGCCCTTGATGGTACCGGCGTCCTTGTCCTGGCGGGTTTCGGCGCTGCTGGTCTCATGCAGCGAGCGGCGCAGCATCAGCGAGATCAGCGCGGCAATGGCGCCGACCACGAACGGAATGCGCCAGCCCCAGGCGCGCAGTTCATCTTCAGTGAGCAGCTGCTGCAGAATCACCACCACCAGCACCGCCAGCAACTGGCCGCCGATCAGGGTCACGTACTGGAACGAGGCGAAGAAGCCGCGCTGGCCGCGCAAGGCCACTTCACTCATGTAGGTGGCAGTGGTGCCGTATTCGCCGCCTACCGACAGGCCCTGGATCAGCCGGGCCAGCAACAGCAGCGCCGGGGCCCAGGTGCCGATGCTGGCATAGGTGGGCAGGCAGGCGATCATCAGGGAGCCGAAGCACATCATCAGCACCGAGATCATCAGGGAATTCTTGCGACCATGGCGGTCAGCGAGGCGGCCGAAGATCCAGCCACCGATGGGGCGCATCAGAAAGCCCGCGGCGAACACGCCTGCCGTGTTCAACAACTGCACGGTGGGGTCGTCGGAGGGGAAGAAAGCCGGGGCAAAGTAGATCGCGCAGAAGGCATAGACGTAGAAGTCGAACCATTCCACCAGGTTGCCTGAAGAGGCACCAACGATAGCGAAGATGCGTTTACTGCGTTCTTCGCCGGTGTAATAGGCTGAGGTCATGGTGAGTTTACTCCTGGAGGGTCGCAGGTAATTCTAGACACACCTGGTAACACACTCGTTCCGCTATCTGGCTGGCAATTAGCCTTGAGTCGCATGTGCCGGCCTCTTCGCGGGTAAACCCGCTCCCACAGGGGATGCGTGGTTCCCTGTGGGAGCGGGTTTACCCGCGAAGAGGCCGGTACAGGTCAAACCCGCTCGATGGCCAGCGCCAAACCTTGGCCTACGCCCACACACATGGTCGCCAGGCCTTTACGCCCACCGCTCTTCTCCAGCTGGTGTAGCGCAGTCAGCACCAGGCGTGCACCGCTCATGCCCAGGGGGTGGCCCAGGGCGATGGCACCGCCGTTGGGGTTCACCTGCGGTGCATCGTCAGCCACACCCAGCTCACGCAGCACCGCCAGACCTTGGCTGGCAAAGGCTTCGTTGAGCTCGATCACATCGAAATCATTCACCGCCACACCCAGGCGCTCGGTCAGCTTGCGCACTGCCGGCACCGGGCCAATGCCCATCACCCGCGGTGCAACACCGGCACTGGCCATGCCCAGTACCCGGGCACGTGGGGTCAGGCCGTGTTTTTTCACCGCCTCGGCCGAGGCCAGGATCAACGCCGCGGCACCGTCGTTCACGCCCGAGGCGTTGCCGGCGGTGACGGTCTTGTCCGGGCCGTTGACCGGCTTGAGCTTGGTCAGGGCTTCCAGTGTGGTTTCCGGGCGCAGGTGCTCGTCATGCTCGACGATGGTCTCGCCCTTCTTGTGCGCGATACGCACCGGCACGATTTCTTCGGCGAAGAAACCGGCGGCCTGGGCGGCAGCCGCCTTCTGCTGGCTGCGCAGGGCGAAGGCGTCCTGGTCAGCACGCGAAACCTGGTAATCGTCGGCCACGTTGTCGGCGGTTTCCGGCATGGAATCCACACCGTACTGGCTCTTCATCAGTGGGTTGATGAAACGCCAGCCGATGGTCGTGTCTTCGAGCTTCATGTTGCGCGAATAGCCGCTTTCGGCCTTGCCCATGACGAACGGGGCACGCGACATCGACTCGACGCCGCCGGCAATCGCCAGCTCCATTTCGCCGCTGGCAATGGCGCGGAAGGCAGTGCCGATGGCATCCATGCCCGACGCGCACAGTCGGTTCAGGGTAACGCCCGGGATGCTCTGCGGCAGGCCGGCCAGCAGCAGCGCCATGCGCGCCACGTTGCGGTTGTCTTCACCGGCCTGGTTGGCGCAGCCGAAGAACACTTCGTCAACCTGATCCCACTGCACGCTCGGGTTGCGCTCGATCAGCGCCTTCAGCGGCACGGCGGCCAGGTCGTCGGCCCGCACGCCGGCCAGGGCGCCGCCGAAGCGGCCGATCGGGGTACGGATGGCGTCACAGATGAATACGTCGCGCATCAGGCTTCTCCTGCCACCTGGCCATGGGCCGCGGCGGTACGGGCTTCGAGGTCACGCAGGGCGGACAGCTCGACTTCGGTAGGTTCGGCAGTGGTCTGCACATCGTCGGCAAAGCGGATCGCCCAGCCAGTGGCGGCGATGATCTGCTCGCGGGTCACACCCGGGTGGATCGCGGTGACGACGAATTCGTGGGTGCCGGCTTCCGGCTCCATGATGCACAGGTCGGTGATGATGCCGACCGGGCCGTCGCCTGGCAGGCCAAGGCGTTTGCGCGAGTCGCCGCCTTCACCGTGGCCAACCGAGGTGATGAAGTCCAGCTTGTCGACGAAGGCACGCGGCGACTGCTTGAGGATGATCAGCACCTGCTTGGCGGAACCGGCGATTTCCGGTGCGCCACCGGCACCCGGCAGGCGGGTTTTCGGGGCGTGGTAGTCACCGACCACAGTGGTGTTGATGTTGCCGAAGCGGTCGACCTGAGCGGCGCCGAGGAAGCCGACGTCGATGCGCCCACCTTGCAGCCAGTAGCGGAAGATCTCGCCGGTCGGCACCACGGTGTCAGCGGTTTCGGCCAGCTCGCCGTCGCCGATCGACAGCGGCAGCACGCTGGGCTTGGCGCCGATCGGGCCGGATTCGTAGATCAGCACCACATCTGGCGACGAGGTCAGGCGCGCCAGGTTGGCAGCCTTGGATGGCAGGCCGATGCCGACGAAGCACACAGCACCGTTGCGCAGGCGACGGGCTGCGGCGACGGTCATCATTTCGGAAGTGGAGTAGCTCATTGTGCGGCCTCCGCAGTGCTGGCCAGCTTGGCCTTGAATTCGTTGAAATCGGCAGTGCCACGGATGTAGGTGTCGATCCAGGCGGTGAACGATTCGCGGCTACGCGCGATCGGGTCCCAGGCCTGGTAGAAGCGGTTGTCACGCTCGTAGTAGCCGTGGGCATAGGACGGGTGCGCACCACCAGGTACCAGGCATACCGCGCTCAGCGCCCAGGTCGGCAGCACACAGGCGTTCATCGGGGCCTGCAGGTCGTCGACGATTTCCTCGACGGTGACGATGCAGCGCTTGGCGGCCAGGGCGGCTTCCTTCTGCACACCGAGGATGCCCCACAGCAGCACGTTGCCTTTACGGTCGGCCTTTTGCGCGTGGATCACGGTCACGTCCGGGCGCACCGACGGCACGGCTGCCAGCACTTCACCGGTGAACGGGCAGGTGACGCTCTTGATCAGTGGGTTGACCTTCGGCAGGTCGGAGCCGGCGTAGGCACGCAGCACGGCGAACGGCAGGCCAGAAGCACCGGCGACATAGGCGTTGGCCAGGTCGGCGTGGCTGTGTTCTTCGATTTCGATGGCGTGTGGCCACTGCTTCTCGACGGCATCACGCAGGCGGTGCAGCGAACCGACACCCGGGTTACCACCCCAGGAGAAGATCAGCTTGCTGGCGCAACCGGCGCCGATCAGCTGGTCGTAGATCAGGTCCGGAGTCATGCGCACCAGAGTCAGGTCGCGCTTGCCCTGACGGATGATCTCGTGGCCGGCGGCAGTCGGGATCAGGTGGGTGAAACCTTCGAGGGCGACGGTATCGCCATCCTGGATGAACTGCTTCACGGCTTCGTGAAGCGGGAGAATTGCAGCCATTTGGAGACTCCTGGTCAGGGTGCTTCGGTGAGCTCAGATTAAGGAGACTGGTGGGTGGCTTACAATCCGATAATCGACTATTTGTGCGATTATCGAACCGATTATTGCATCCCTACCTATCTCCCCTCACTGCCTGTAATGGCCTCATCGCCGGCAAGCCAGCTCCCACAGGTACCGCACCGGCTCGGGGCCTGATGCACTCCTGTGGGAGCTGGCTTGCCGGCGATGAGGCCACTGCGTCAGGTTGCGTCAGCGTGGCTCACCAGCCCTTTCACGATCACACCCACGGTCGCCAGCCCCGCCGGCACCAGCAACGCCGTCAGCACCTGTTCGAAGTTCCAGCCCAGCCCCAGCAGCGTCGCGCCACTCCAGGCCCCGAGAATCGCCCCGAAGCGGCCGATACCCAGCATCCACGATACCCCTGTGGCACGGCCCTGTGTCGGATAGAAGCGCGCCGCCAGCGAAGGCATCGCCGACTGGGCGCCGTTCACGCACATGCCGGCAATGAGCACCAGCGTGGCCAATACGGTGATGTTGCCCAGGCTCTGCCCCACGGCGTAGGCGAACACCCCGGCCAGCAGGTAGAAAATGCCGATCACCTTGTGCGGATTGAAGCGGTCCATTGCCCAGCCCACGCCGACGGCACTCAGCACGCCACCGAACTGGAACAGTGCGCCGATGAAGGCAGCCTGCTCCATGCTCGCGCCGCTGTCGCGCATCAAGGTTGGCAGCCAGCTGGTCAGCAGATAAACGATCACCAGGCCCATGAAGTAGGTCAGCCACAACAGCATGGTGCCCATGCCGTAGGTACCGGAGAAGATCAGCGCGAACACGTTGCGCGCTGCCACCGCCTTCTGCTCCGGCACGCTGAAGCTGCCCGCCTCGGCCACCACCTGCGGCGCGATGGGCGACAAGGTCTGGCGCACCTTGTCGGTGCCCCGATTGCGCACCACCAGGAACCGTGCCGACTCCGGCAGCCATACCATCAGCACCAGCGCCAACAGCAACGGCAGCACGCCACCGATCACCAGCAGGCTGTGCCAGCCGTAAGCCGGGATCATCTTCGCGGAAATGAAACCACCACCGGCCATGCCCAGGTTGAAGCCGCAGAACATGCTGGTCACCAGCAGCGACTTGAGGCGCTCGGGGGTGTATTCAGACAACAGCGTGGTGGCGTTGGGCATGCCTGCGCCAAGGCCCAGGCCGGTCAGGAAGCGCAACACCAGCAACTGGTCGACGTTGGTGGCATAGGCCGAGGCCAGGCTGAAGCCGCCAAATACCAGCACCGCCCCCACCAGCACGCCCTTGCGGCCAAACCGGTCCGCCAGCGGGCCGGAGCCGAGGGCACCGAAAACCATGCCGATCAATGCAGCACTCATGACTGGGCCGAGGCTGGCGCGGTCAATCCCCCACTCCTGCGACAGGGCCGGGGCGATGAAACCCATGGCGGCGGTGTCCAGGCCATCGAGGAAGACGATCAGGAAGCACAGCAACACCACCCGCCATTGGTAGCGAGACAGCGGCTGCTGATTGATGAACGACTGGACGTCGAGGCTTTTGCCGACGTTGATTTGCGCTTGGTTCATTATTGTTATCCAGAATGAGGGGCACAGCCAGGCCACTGCACGCGATAAACCGGTACAGAGGACGGTAGTTTGAGGGAATGCGGCCGGCGTCAGCCTGGATATAAAGGTACTGCGCGCGGGTGCGGCCGCGGCAGCGAGGGGACAGTATTCATGTAAGTGCCTCTTATTATGTTTTTCTTGTTCGGTCGGCACAGCCGACCGTTGCGAGAGACATTAATCAGCGGGCGGTGGTGGCGCAATTGATCGCGAACGACACTGTGCGTTTATCGCACAGGAAACGGTTTTGCCTGTTCTAAATTTGAAAGGGGGCGCTGTGCGCCCCAATCGCGACACAAGGCCGCTCCCACAGGTATCGCACAATATTTGATATATGCGAGGCCCTTGTGGGAGCAACTGTCTTGCTCAATTTCTAAAATCTAGCGCGATCCCTGTGGG